>VBBB01000078.1:16883-19934 GCA_005882955.1 Candidatus Bathyarchaeota archaeon
GATGCCAGCGGTCGCTGAGGGACCCACTGTCACTCTCACGAGATTTATCACACCGTCTGGCGAACTTGTCGAACCAAGCAGTTGAGTGAAACTCTTGAGGCCTAGAAGATCAAGAGTCTTCGGAGCACCTGGAATCGGGATCCAGTCGCCCGTGAGATTCAACGCGCCGGTCCTATGAACCTGCACTGAGGAGAGGTTCACCATCAGACTTGTGAGTTGAACCTGCCCTTCATTACTGCCATGGCATGACACACTTAGCGGATCGCTAGTTAGCGGATCGCCTGTTATCAAGACCTGGAGCGTCCCCGTTGACGGGAGGAGGCTCTGTGGTCTCACTTGCAAGCCGGCTATGAGGGCTATTGCAATCACGAGCCCTACAATCCCATAGCCGACTAGCTTTCTGGTAACCGGATTGGTCGTGGTTCTTCGCCTCCATATTAAGGGGCTATCCGACTCATAGACCTACAATTTTGATCGGCTTGTTCAATCGTTGTACGCTCTATGGCTGTTGTTTCCAAGCTTTCCAGGTCTCAAACCAGAAGATAGCTGACCCTAGGCCCCCGAAGATTATGCCGAAAAAGGTGAAGAGGTTTAGATCTGGGATGATTAGCACATAATAGACAAACAGTACTGTAAAGAGGGCGGCGTACAAGGCGAATCTGGGTACGAAAACTCTCCCTAAACGTAGGAACTGTTTGAGAACATCCACCTTTACTTCCTTAATCAGGCGATATTCTCCGGTATCTTTTGATACAAGCCCGAGATCTTTGAGCTTGTCAAGATGGTAGAGGGCGAGAGTGGGGCTGGAAAAGTTGAGGGCTCTCTGAACCTCCCGAACCCCTACTGTCTGCTCTTTCGCGTTCATCACATACCAGTATACCCTGAGCGTGTTCCCTTTGAGCTCGCTTGCAACTTTCTCTGATTCCATCTGTTCTTGCGAGTTCAAAGAAACCGGTTCCTCTAGAATGAAGGTCCGTTGCGAGTCCGTTCTAAATAAGTGTAGGCAGCCCAAGTGGAGAATAGTGTGGAGCTTAAACCAAACCTTGCTCGCGAAGAGCTTTGATCGAGATTGAAGGCTGTCTTGTTCCGCGAGTTCGGCGGTCCAGAAAAACTTAGCTATGAAGATGTTCCGGAGCCGAAGATCAATGAGACTGAGGTTCTGATCCGCGTAAGAGCTTGCGCGCTTAACCACCTCGACATCTGGGCGAGGCAAGGAACGCGAGGAGAGAGGATTCCTATGCCTCACATTTCAGGATGCGACATTTCAGGTGAAATAGCTAGAGTTGGAAGTCTAGTCGAGAATCATAAGCCTGGCGACAAGGTTTTGATTGCGCCTGGAATAAGTGATGGAACTTGCGAATACTGCGCAACAGGCTGGGATAGTCTCTGCGAATCTTACAAGATCATCGGCTACGAAACACAAGGAGGATATGCAGAGTATGCGGCTGTCCCTTCGCAGAACGTTCTATCGATTCCTGATCATCTCAGCTTCGAGGAGGCCGCCTCCGTCCCCCTAGTCTTTCTGACAGCCTGGCACATGTTAACCACTAGGGCACATCTCATTGCTGGGGAGACGGTTCTGGTTTGGGCAGCGGGAAGCGGAGTGGGAAGCGCTGCAATCCAAGTCGCCAAGGTCTTAGGCGCCAAAGTCATCGCTACCGCTGGAAGTGATGAGAAACTCGAGAAGGCCAGAAAACTTGGAGCCGACTGGGTCGTGAACCATCATGCCCAGGATGTTCCAGCCGAAGTCAAACGGATCACTAATGGCCGGAAGGTAAACGTGGTCTTCGACCATATCGGTCAAGCGACGTGGGAGAAGAGTATGCGTTCGATGGCTCCTGCGGGTCGGCTGGTAAATTGTGGAGTCACTAGCGGTGGGAAGGCTGAGATCGATATTCGCTATATTTTCGTCAGACAGTTTTCTCTAATGGGATCCTTCATGGGCGGACGAGGGGAGCTACTCAAGGTCTTGACATTCTTTGAAGATGGCCGGCTCAAGCCCGTTGTCGATTCCATATTTCCACTAGCTGACGCGGCGAAGGCCCAGACTAGGATGGAGAAGAGCGAACATTTTGGCAAGATTGTTCTGAAGATCTAGCCTGCGAAGTCGCTTAGAACGCGCCCTGATCCGGAATCGGGGCAGTCGATTTGAGATCACGACTTTTTCACGCTGAGCTCCACGCTTAATCTGCGATCAGAGAAACGGTTGACAGTTCCATTCTGCGCCCTGAACAACAGGACTCGCCCGGATCAGCTTCAACTGGCGAGACCCCCTGTCGAAAAATGTCAAAAGCAGTTACTCCCCGCGACACAAAACTGCTCCTTGGAAAAACCCATCGGGTCGGAATTCTTTTCAGACGTAGCCTAGACTGCAGACTGTTGAAAACGGGTTGGTTTCGCGAGACCTAGAGCACTCGCGGCCAGCTAGGGCTTATTCTGGGACTGAGTCTGCGACCAGTTTTCCGTTGACCACCTTCACAAACAGATATCGATTGTCCCGGAAGATTATCGTAAGCTCGTTCTCTCCCTCTGTGACAGTCAAGACATCTTGTCCAATTATTCCATCATACTTTGCCAATTCGATCGTCTACCGCGATTTTCTTGTGATTGATTTCTTTCTTAAATCTTTGATTTATCGCACGTCGATCTTGAGAACGGGTGTTTTGGCTACCGTTTCTCCTCTCTCTGTGAATACGTGCTTGCCCCATTTTGCGTGAACCTTGGCTTCGAGAGTGTGATGCCCTTTGCCTAGTTTCGACGCGGGTAGTTCGAAGGTTCGGGTAACGTCAAAGAGCATCGTCTGAGCCTCCTCCTCCGTCTTCGGGTATAGGATAGTTTCGAATTCGGTAGCGATCGTCGCCCAGACTCTGTAGGGCAGTTCGGGGTTTCGGGTCCAGAAGAATACTCCCCGCCGGACAAACTTCTCACGTTTTAGCTCCGAGCCAGGCAAGATTTTCACCCGTTGTTTAGAGAGGTCTACTCTATACGCCATCCGAAGTCCGAGATCATGCTCATCATACGCTTTCTCCCAGAGCGGTCGGACGAAATTAC
>VBBB01000078.1:20035-20598 GCA_005882955.1 Candidatus Bathyarchaeota archaeon
TGGATGCTGGCCCACTGCTCGCCCTTCACTCTCTCAAGAGATGACTGCAAACCATTCAACGCTTCCCGGGTCCAGACCGTCCGGTGCTTGCCGAGGATAGAAAAAAGGTCTTTGGTTGAAAGGGGAGTTTAGGTGCCTGTTATGGGCTCGATGTGGACGCTGCTGCATCCGCAGCCGTCAGCATGCTTTCCTCTCCGGAGCGATCCCCGGTAGAGTCGTGCTTCGAGTTTCTCGCCGTTCTTCTTCTCCCACTCGTCCACCGTGATACCGTACTTCTTCTGAATCCTGTCTCGGTACCATTCGGGTATGACGTTGAACGAGCAGAACGGAATGATCCTCATGTCCGGTGTCAAGTAGTGAATGTCGCAGCGTTGTAGTCTCTCTTCGTCCTGGTTGTACTTGTCTTGGAAGTGCATCATTCCGAGAAACATGCTCTTGATGTGGAACTGTCCGACCGCGCTGTAGTCGTGTTTGAGCAAGGCTCCGACCAGCAACTTCGCCAAGTTGAGTCCTGCGGGTTGTTTGTCCTTCTCGATGAAGCTGTTGAGTCTGCTGATGAACTT
>VBBB01000078.1:20629-21151 GCA_005882955.1 Candidatus Bathyarchaeota archaeon
CTCGAAGAGACCCTTGAGGTCGACGAAGCTGGTTATGGGTACGAGGGATTTGGTGTTCTTGTCCTCGAACACGTAGGTTCCGGCACCGCATGCGAAGTGGATGGACAGCTCGTATTGTGGTCTCTTGGTGAAGGCTTCAACGAAGTGGGTAACTGGTGAGCAGCTTGGAACTGGGAACCATGCGTCTCTCGGGATCTCTCCGTTAGTCTGCTCCTCAATCCTCTCGATGCAGTCGGGTATGGTGATTCGGTACTTCTCTCGCTCTTGTTTTTTCATTCTTCCCGTGAGGGAGACTGGCTGGTAGCTGATTGCTCTGACAATGTCGATATTGCGTTGTGCGAACCGGAGTATTCCGCCCAGTTCGTGATCGTTTATCGATTTGATAACTGTTGGAACCAGTACGACTCCAAGGTTGGCTTTGCGGCAGCTCTCGATAGTGTAAGGTGCTTCCCAATGGTTCTTGGGATTGGTCTTCGGGCTGACCCCGTCGAAGCTCATGTAGAGATTACTCAGACCCGAGTC
>VBBB01000078.1:21207-39036 GCA_005882955.1 Candidatus Bathyarchaeota archaeon
GTGTTGAGCTGAATATGATCTACTCCTTCCTCTTTGATGACCTTGACTATCTCAGGAAGCTCAGGGCGCAAGGTGGGCTCTCCACCAGTTATCTGGAGACTGTTTCCGGGAACGGGTCTCTCGGCCTTTAGGGCGCGGACCATTTCGCGGACCTGGTCCATGCTGGGCTCGTATACGTAGGCTCCTTCGAGACCCTTCTTCACATAGAAGAAGCAGTACCAGCAGGTAAGGTCACATCGGTTGGTAACTATGATATTTGCTAATCCAGTATGGCTGAGGTGGTTTGAGCATAGCCCACAGTTTGCTGGGCATGCGCAGCTCTCGATTGGGACGTTTGGAGCATGGGTTCCTTTGCCGTCGCTCCAGTAGGTTGCGAATTTCTGATACATGTCGTATGATCCAAAGTAAAGTTCCTCTGTCTCGCCGTGTTCTGGGCAGGTTTTGGTCATGAAGACCTTACCTTCTCGTGCGAAGACGGTAGCTGGTAAGATGCGGTTGCATTCTGGACAGACGCTCTGTGTTCGGCGGATGAACTGTCCTATCTGTTTAGGCTGAGGCAGTAGTGCCTCTGGTAATTCGATTTCAAGTAGTGCCATTCATACCACTCTGAGTAGTGAATACGCAAGGTCGCATGGATAATAAGGCTTCTGCCACTAGTTCGAAGGTGAAATAGGGTAACAGCGAAGGGGGTTGTCACACGCCTGTACCAGGGTCTCTGAGAAGAATGCCCATCGACGAGGGTCAAATCGCTGAACTCCTCTCGCGCCAATTCAACCTACCGACTGAGGAGACTCAAGCTTACCTTAAGCTCCTTGGTACCTCAGACCTCACGCTCGAAGAGTTGGCGAAAGAGGTCAACCTTTCTGAGGGAGAGATCAAAACGCTCGTGGCAAGCATGCTTGAGAGGGGACTCATAATCGAAGCAACAGGGACCCCAAAGAGGTACACTCCTCTGCATCCCCGAATGACCCTCACGAACCTTTTCAAGATCTATGAGAAAGAACTGGTCCAGTCTCTACGGGACCGGAGAGCTACAGTTGATCGGGTAGTCAATCTCCTAATACCAATCTTCGAGGAACGAAAACCGAATAGCACGAGAACGAGAGGTTAGCTGGTCTGTTCCGGCTGTTGCTGGGGCAACGGGTTTGAACTGTAACGTTTCTTGTCCTTACTATTCTCAAGAATGTCCGCGAAGGGTTCACTATCGTCCTCCTTTTCCTTCTCTCCTTCCGCCGTTTGAGAGTCAACAGCTTCCATCGGACCCTCCTCCTTAGCCGTGGGTTCTTGGGCTGAGGCTTGCGGCTGCTCCGCCACACTGACTTGCGCCTCTGGGACAGGCTTTTCGACCATCATCGGTGGCTGAGAATCCTCCATTGGTACCTCCCTCTTTGAGGACTCTGCCGTTGATGGCACCTCCTCACTGGGCGCTTCGTCAGTGGAGACACTGGAGAACTCTCGCTCGTGTGGGATAATTGGACGCGCGTCCTTGACCCCATAGAACTTGTCCGTGAAATATGAATACACATCAATTGCTTGAGCAGCAGGGTGCGCAGGAAAGTCGTCCTTCAGATTGCACAGAGCGCAAAGGACGGTTGCATGCCCAGTATCTTTGGCGATGGTTACTCTGACGGCTTCTTCTCCACATCGCGGGCAGACAAACACAGTGGGGAGTTTCTTCTTGACGATGCGGACTACTCGACGTCTTCTTCTCCCCAATAGCTAAAACCCCAGATGCTTGGGGGTCTGGATTCAATATTTACCTTTGGTTCAATGGTCTTCGACAAGGCTCTGAGGGATTCCACGTAACGTCATCGCATTCCGGAGATGGACGGGCTAGAGCTGAAATAAGTAATCGCGACGGTGTCCCCGTCCTCAATCGGCGAAACTCGATGGCTCAGTTGAGACAAGTCCCGCGCGAGATTCACAAGCACATTCGCGCCCGAAGCTACATCGGCGGCTCGGCTCTCGGAGTCTCAGATGGGCTTGTAACTAATCTCGCCTTTCTCAGCGGGTTCGCAGCGATCGAATCTGGTAGGATTAGTCTAATACAGGTTGCCGGACTCGCTTCCATGCTGGCGGGTGCCATCAGTATGTTCTTCAGTGGGGTCCTTGCCGGACGCTCTGAATACGAACTATTCCAAGCTGACAAGAAGCGCGAAGCAGGCGAGATTGAGCAAGAACCTGAGGAAGAGAAGGGAGAGCTGAGAGCTTTCTACGTTGCGAAGGGCTTGACTCCAGAGGAAGCGGAGAAGATCGTCGGACGAATAGCCTCAAACAAGGAAAAGTTCCTCGAGGACATTCTGATGCACGAACTTCATGTCCACCAAGCGAAACTGTCAAATCCGATCAAGATGGGAGGAGTTATTGGACTATCGTTTCTAGTCGGCGCACTAATCCCTCTAGTTCCTTTTCTGCTTCTGACAACAGTGACGCTCGCGTTGCTAGGTTCCGCTCTAACATCGGCTCTGTTCTTGTTTCTAGTGGGAGCTTGGAAGGGGCGCGTCGTCGGAAGGAAACCATGGAGAAGCGGACTGGAAACGTTTCTCATAGGTGCAGCCGCCGCATCAATCCTATACCTAATCGGTGGATTCCTTTGATTTTCTTATACTTGAAGAAGTGCTCGTTAGTCGTGATTGCTGGACGATTCCCTGGTGTCACGGTGTCACATCTCTTGCTCCCGGAATCGTTTCCTGTCCACCCATGTACTTCCTAAGAACTTCGGGTACCTGAATAGTCCCGTCCGGTTTCTGGTAGTTCTCGAGAATCGCAACGATCGCGCGCTCAGTCGCTACTAGAGTGCTGTTTAGAGTGTGCAAATACTTGGTTGGTTCGCTAGGCTTCTCTCTGTAACGAATCCTAGACCTGACAGCCTGGTAGCTTGTGCAGTTGCTGCATGACGCCATTTCCCTGTATTTTCTCTGTCCGGGTAGCCATGCCTCAAGGTCGTATTTTTTCGCGGCCACCGTTCCGAGGTCGCCAGTACAAACGTTTACGATCCTATACGGCATCTTTAGAGTCTGCCAGAACCCTTCCAAGTTCCTGAGCAATTCTTCGTGCAGATTCCAAGAATCTTCTGGGCGTGAGTAGATGAATTGTTCTACCTTCTCAAACTGATGGACCCGGAATATTCCCTTAGTGTCCCGTCCGTGGGCTCCTGCCTCTTTCCTAAAGCAGGGACTCACACCAGCGTAATGGAGCGGAAGCTTTCCGCCATCAATAATCTCGTCCATGTGAAATGCCAAAAGAGCGTGCTCCGCAGTCGCTAAGAGATAGAGATCTTCACCGTCCACTTTGTAAATCACATCTTCAAAATCAGCCAATGCAACGGCACCCGCGACAACGTGTCTATGCAGAAGGTAGGGCGGCTGGAAGAGCCGGAATCCCCTGCCAGCGATAAAGTCTAGCCCGCAATGCATCAGTGCAATATTCAGCCGGACGAGATCATCTCGCAGATAGTAGAATCGTGCCCCTGCCACTTGTCCCGCCTTCTCCACATCGATCAAATCATGTCTCAGGCCGAGATCGATATGATCGAGCGGTTTAAAGTGAAAGTTTGGAATCGTTCCCCATTTTTTCACTTCCACGTTATCGTTTTCGTCCTTGCCAACGGGAACTGATTCATGTACCAGGTTTGGAAGGTTGAGCAGAATCTGGTCGGCCTGCTGTTTGTAGTTGTCAACTCTTGCTTCGACCGCTTTGATCTGATCCGGAATCGCTTCAGCCTCTTTCAGGAGTGGTGTGACATCTTGGCCTTTCTTCCTCGCGGCCGCAATGCTTTGCGTGATCTCGTTTCTTCTTTTTCTGAGACGGTCGGCCTCGGCTTGTTCTCTGCGCCAGTCTGCGTCCAGTTGTAGAAGCCTTTCAAGCTCGCTGATCTTTTCGGGCATGCCTCTATGGCGGAGATTCTCTCGAACTTTCTCCGGTGATTCTCTCATCAGTCGAATGTCTAGCATGCCTACTCTCTGGACCAGTGCGTTTCTGTATGGGTAGAAAAAGAGATTTTCCCGGAAGAGGATGTTCGTTTTAAGCCAAGACTTTTCTACGTCAGAGGCGATGGCGACTCCGTCTTGCAGACTCACCAGCACGATGTCGTTTACTACGGCGTCGTCAACCTCATCGACAACAATTACGTCATGGGCGCCGTCGACGTCTGGCGTTGCCGGGGCTGCAACCAGCTCTTTTGCGAGGACAAGAGGTATGGAATGACTGACCTCGCGCCCGAAGTGGGTCTGCCGAAGATCGAGCCGAATACTCAATGGGCCGCGCTCATATGCACCCGTGACAAGGGATCCAACTGGACCCTAACCCAGGTGAAGCCTGGAATGACGATCACTCATTCTTGTACGCCTGATACGAAGGTCGAACTAACTGTCGGGCCCAGTTACGATCTGGAACAGGGGCCGGCAAGCGGAATAGGCAAGCACAGGATCATAGTCATTGAGAAATTCGTAAACCTAGCTGTCGATGTCCAGACGGGCCAGAAGCATACAACCACAACCAACGCATACCAAGCGCTGGGAAAGCCGTTTAGCTTCACACCTCCGCTTTCAGCGACAACCATCGCGCCCTCAAAGTACAACATTCTGAACCTCACATCACTTCTCTTTCTCGCAACAACCGTTTGGAGCATTGTTCTCGCTGTATCATCCGCTGGATTGCCTCAGTCACTCGCGACCGAACTTAGAATTCTATTCGCACTTGTGGCCGCCGGAGCCTTGGGCAGCACTTACCTGCTATCCAAGAGAAAACTCTGGAGTCCTCTTTTGGGACTTGGAGTCGCAGCAATCGGCCTAATCGTCTACGCCTACGCAAAGATCGGATCTGGGTTCAGCGTTGCAGACTACGCCCTCTCGATACTGCTGCTAGCTGACATAGCCTCTGGATGGTTGGCTCGGGAGAGGATCAAGGCGCTGATCGAGAAGCAATGGCACCCGCTCGATATGCCTGCCTACGGGTGAGACTTTGAGCAAGACTACAAACCCGTTCAGGCGAGAAGAGGATCGCACGCTTGAGTACGAGATGGATGTGTTCATCGATCAGATGGACGAAGCCAGCGGTGTTGGAGGTGGTGTCGCAAACTTCCTAACAGGGTACACGATATACAAGGGCGAAAAATATCCATTCGAGGCCGTTGCCTACGGACGAATCGGCGGCCAGAACGTAATGCCAACACTAACGCCTGACTCTGTCCAGAGGCTTGAAAGCCTGCACGTAGATCTGGAACTTTTCACGGCTCGGCTACAACGTAAACTTGTCGAGGGCGAGCTAACTGTCAATATTCCAGAGGGAGCAACTCCTCCCGAATAGACTGCATCAGTTCGAATCCGATTCTTATTATCCGATTGGAATAAGCTGTTCGCCGTCGTAGTATGCTTTCAGATTGCAATACTCGCACCATGCACCGACGCGGCTGTCAGCTTTGTCAGAGTAGTACACGTTTAGTTGGGGCTGACCGCATCTGGGACATGGGTAGTTGGGAACCTTCTCCAGAGCGATCTCCCCTGTTCGTGAGATGGCGTGGGGACGCTCATAACCAGGAGACGACTCCAAAACTAAACGGCATTCTCGTCCCGATGAAATCCGATTGGGAACATCAATGAATTTCTTAAAAGGTCAATAATCGGGTGCTCTATGTTGGATTTTTCATGCCGTTTTCCTGACCGTATTTAAAGCGGCTGTTACCTTGGTCTTTCGGGATTGGTAACAGGTAGGGAATACGCCCTCCGAGTCCAGAGTGTCTATTGACGGTGAAAGCGAATGAGTCAATGTATGGTTGTCTGCCGTGACTGCGGTCAAGAGATACTCGAGGTGGACCGCATTCAACGAACGCCGCATGGGAGGCTGATCTGTGACGGTTGCGCACAGGAGAGTTATACAGACATACCTTTGAGTTAGGAGATGATTAGCTTGGAAAACATCTCGATACAGATCCTGTATGGACTGATCGCCGTAACTATCTCGTTCGTAGCCATTGTACGCCAGGTAGGCGTCAAACCGTTGTCTTCCCTGATAACCAGTTCTCTCAAACTTTCAGCGCCAAAACCCAAACGACCTCGGACCTCAGCAAGGACTGGAAGAATCCGCGCTAGATCGCGATCCAAGTCACGTGGAAGGACAATCGTACAGTCTTCGAGAACTAGAAAGGCTCGAAGAAGATTACGGTCCAAGCCTCGGGGAGATACGATATTGCAGCCGATTACCGTCACAAGCGACACGCCGATAGTGGCTGCCCTCGTTCATGAGGCCGTTCCTTCCTGTCCCACCTGCGGTCTTCAGGCTCCCGAAGCCCTTCTGATGGAACATTTTCAGGCAAGCCCCTCTCATGAGCAGGGAGCCCCTCAGCTACCGATCATAATAGATGCCCAGGTCCCAGCAGAGTCGAATCTCGTATCGTCTGAGGAGGATTCAAGAAACTCGATGAGGAATCTCTTACAGATGCTTGTCCCACCGCGAGCTTTTGGCCTGAGACATCAACATAGGATCGTAAATCCACTCTCACACGTGATCCAGACGCTTGAAGAGTCGCGGAGCGGCCTAATCCACCCGTTGAAGTAACGAGGGCGGATCCTCTCTATTTGGTCGGAGCTTCTAGAACCATGAGCTTCGGCTCAGGCCGAGCGAAAGCAGTGGAGTGTCGGATGTAGGCGGATGGATCTCGCAGCCTCTTCCTCTCGCACAGAGTCTCTAGAAACTTTATCGCCTTTCCCGCAGGGTCAAGCCTCTTCATCTCTAGATATCCCGATTCCACCGCGCCGTTGAGAATATCTTCTCCTCTAGGAGTACGGGTCAATACCGTGCTCCACCCGGCGGCGGATCCTATGGCCCCGACGGCTATGTCCGCCAGCTCTGCAGAATAGTCAACGCAGATATTGCATTCCTCCCGAGCGGCGTGAGCAAGAACCTCGACCGGCTCATCAATCGCCAGCCTATCGCCGGTATAGACGAGCAACCGGTTCTTCTTGATATTGACCTTCGTAACCGTCCCAAGATCAATTCCCCTAGTCCCCTGAACATAGTCGACCATCATCTTCTGATAATCGAACACTTTCGAACAGAACAGTCCGATAGTGAAGACCAAGTTACGGCCGAGCTTTGGAGCAGCGATCCAGTGAGTGTTCATACGCCAGAAACCCTGCAGTTCACAAGGCAGGCCCACCAACGTCAATCTCTCCTCCTGGAAGTTCACCACTGACCGGTTCGGCACAGCAATCTCGGCCATCCCACCAATCTGGCCACCCGGCGTGTACTCTGAGCCAGCATTATCGATCAACTCCTGTCTCGTGCGAGCCACTTTTGGAGCCGGCTTCCAAGGCTCGCGAGATGTGAAGCCCGATACTAGCGCATAGTCGATAATCTTCTTCTCTAGCGCGTAGAGCATCAGCGCGCTAACCGCGCCACCATCCTGGGCATTCGCAACAATTTCAGGGTCCTTTGCTCGGACTGAGTAGGATCCAATGTGTACTCCGAGAATCGCTTCGTCAGCTGTACGTTCTCTTCCAAAGATCCGATGCTCGATCTCTGCGACCGATGCGGGGACAGCTGTAGTAGCAGACTTGGCAGGCTGCACAGGTCCCACGCATTATCGGTTCCTCGTTGTCGCTGTGAAAGAGAATGTCGATGGGACATGAAGCGATGCAGGCACCGCAATACATGCAGATCCCTTTGTGAACAACCTCTGCGATCAAATTGCCGAAGATCTTCAGTCTGATTGGACGAGCCTTCCAACCTTCTCCCTCTGCGCTCGGCTTCAATGTCTGAGGAGGCGTAGCAACTTGCGTCATACCAGTCTAGTGCTCCAGCTCCGAGACCTGCGAAGCACCCCTCCTGCCCTCAACACTGAAGACATACTTGTCATCCTTCTTCATCGGAGGCTGAGCCAACCTCTCCGGCGACCATACAAGCCGATCTCTAGTATACTCCGCAATATCATACTCGACCGTCTCTTCTAACGCAAACTCCGGACAGTAATCTGTGCAAAAATGACAAAAACAGCAGCGTCCGTAAAAGTATTCGGGAAACCATCGGTCTCCGCGCTGGACGATTGTGATGCATTTTTCAGGGCATATCCAGGCGCATATTCCGCAGCCTGTACATCTATCTAGATGGAGCAGATGTCTGCCGCGGAACCCTTTCTCTACTGCGTATCGTTGCTGTGGAAACTTTAGTGTGTAGGGTTTGTGGAATAGGTGTCGGAGGCCTGTTGTATAGGCGAGTAGGCTGTTGGCGGCACCGCGAACCTTTCCTACGATTGGCGCCATGTGTCTACCTGTCGGCCTCCACGGGCCAATAGTCTATGCTCCACCATGAGGTTGGCATGTCTGCCAATCGGACTCCTTGTAACACTGCAGAGATCGCGGCCATGTTGCGGTAGGAGCCGGTGATGTAGCGGGCTCGGTAGGGCTTGTCGCCTCCCTCGCCGATCATGTAGAAGCTGCATTCTCCCCTCGCGGATTCTACTCGACTATAGGCCTCGCCGCGCGGAACAACTATCGGGGCTTTTCGCCTGACGGGTCCCGAGGGCATCTTCTCCAGTATCTGTCGAATTAGCTGACTGCTCTCCCGCATCTCATCGACGTGAACCATGACTCGAGAATAAGAGTCGCCGTCAGGCCGAGTATGAACCTTGAAGTCCAGCTCACCATAAGCAGCATAAGGCTCGTCTTTGCGCAGATCAGCTTCAACACCCGACCCTCGTAGAGTCGGGCCCGTTGCGCCTAGTTCAATTGCTCTCTGTCGAGAGAGTACACCCACACCTTTGGCGCGGGACGTAAACAGTGGATTCTTGAAGAATATGTTCTCGTATTCGTCGAGACGCTTTTCGAAATATTCTGTCCGTTTGATCGCTTCCTCCGCAAAGCCCTGAGGTAGATCTCTCCTGACTCCGCCCGGGACGAGGTAGGAGTACGTAATGCGGGCACCAGTGAGGCTCTCGGCGAGATCAATGAAAAGTTCACGATCACCTAGAGGCCACATGAACATTGTCGTATGGCCCAGGAAGACGCCGTAGATGGAGAGCCAGTAGAGATGGCTCATGATCCTGTTCATCTCATTCAATAGGCATCGGAGGTACTGTCCGCGGGCGGGAGGCTCGACGCCTTGCAGCTCTTCAATGGCTTTCACCCATGCATGGTTCAGGTTCGACGCATCGATAATCGAAGGCCGCTCGATCACGGGTATGCTACGGATTATGTTTCGCAGCTCTATTATCTTCTCGATTCCTCGGTGAACATAGCCTGGGTCTGGCTCAGCGTTGATGATGATATCTCCGTCAAGCTCTACGATTAGCCTCATGTGGCCCGAGCCTGAATGCTGGGGACCGACGCTAAGAGTAAGCGTCTGCGCGCCGGGTTCGTCCGGGCTAGGCGATCCTAGAGTGCTTTCTTGAGCCGGCTTGTCGGTGGTGGTCAATGTTTCTCAGTCTGTTGGGAATCTAACTTCCTTACGCATGGGTGGCGGTCCGTCCCAGTTGTCGTTCAGAAACAGCTTCTCGGGTCTGGGGTGGCCTTCGAATTGGAGTCCAAACATTTCTATGGATTCGCGTTCAAAGTTCTCTACTCCCGTCCAGATTCTGACAAGGGATGTCGCCTTTGGAGTGTTTCGTGGAACAGATTCCTTCAGGTTGATGAGTATATCTCGCTGAGCCGGATTTGCGATCGAGGCTAGGTGGTAGACTATTTCGAAACGCGATTCTCTGTTGTAGTCAACCGCGGAAACGCCTGTAGGATGGTCAAAGCCTAGTTTGTCTCGGAGGAAGAGCGCGATGTCAAGAATCTTCTCGGGAGCGACTGTGACGTTTATTCGTGAGCGGCGCATTACCGTTGCGTCTTTGATATCGGTGGGAAAGTTCTCCTTCAACGTCTTGATGAGATTGTCTTCTCTCTCGTGGGAGAGGCTCAACTCTGAGGATACACCTTGGAGTTTCGGATTTTTTCTTGAAGCATGATGATTCCGTGTTCGAGAGCCTCTGGTCTTGGTGGGCATCCCGGAACGAAGACATCAACAGGTAGGAACTCGTGGGCCCCATTGACGATACTGTAGGAATCGTGGAAGAGCCCGCCTGAAATGGCACAGTCGCCCATCGCGATCACGTAGCGGGGAATGGCCATCTGATCGTAGATCATACGGAGCCTCTTTGCCATCTTTTTTGTGATGGTTCCTTCTATGACGATCAGATCGGATTGTCGGAGCGATCCGTAGGGTAGAACGCCGAATCTCTCAAGGTCATGTCGGGCGCCACTTGCCGCGCCAAACTCGGCACTGCAACAGGCGGTTGTAATGTTGACTGGCCAAAGAGAGTACATTCTCGCCCAGTTGATCACGTTCCTGATGGGTTCGGTGTCTATGACTTTATGGACGATGTCGCTGAGCTTTCCGACCCACACGTTCATCGAATCTGCGAGCAATTCTATGGGGTCGTCGGATTGCGCAGGCTTCTGAGCCGACATTCGTCTTCATCTACTAGTAATTCTGGGTCTGTCCCTATTTATCCGCATCTTCTGACTGGGCGCTGATTGAGTAGAACAGATCATTTCCTAGCCCTGGTGATAAGGGCGTTGGCTAGATTGTCTGTAGCAGAACCTAGATTGTCTGTAGCAGAACCCTGTTGAGCGCCTCAGGATCAGGCTCTCTTGACGATTCTTTCGATTAGGCTACTTCGACAATTCGGCCCGTGTGCGACTGATACTGGTATCGTATGATCCTCTTAACACAATCACCGTTGAGGCATTGGTAGACTCGGTCGCCATTGGCGAATAGTTCTCGCATGACCATCGGCTTGCTGCACCCCACGCATCGGAAGGCGCCACTGCGTCTCTCGTCGAGGAGAAGTCGCAGATCAATTGCTCGAGTATCAGCTTCCTTCTTCAAGTACTGCCTATATGCAAGGCTGAGGGTCTGCCAGTAATCCACATTTTCAGGGGTTGTTTCATACTCGAAACTTCGGCCAACTACCACTGGAGGCATGTAGCCTTCAGCCACGAAAACTGGATTCTTCGAATATGGAACTTTGATTCTGGGCTGCCCTGTATGAATATCCGAATGGCCAGTATGAGCAGCAGTGTGAGCGGCCATAGCCCTTCGTTGAAGCCGATGTGAAATGGGCTACTTCTTTTTGCTGGTACGCGGCTTCTCGGTCGAGAGGACTGGGACGGGTAGCGGAACTTCGGTTACTCCTTTTGACGTGACGGAAAAGGTTACCCAGTAGGTTTCGTGGGGAGCGCCTTTCATCTTCCGGACCCTGAACTGCTTGACGAGCAATCCTCTATCGGCGAATCCAGGGTTGAACCTTATGTCAAGAATACCATCAACCACGTAGAACAGAAGATCGTCCAAGTCCGCATAGGCGCGTAGGGGTGTGTGGTGAGAACAGAAGAAGGGCACAAGCTTCTCCTTCGGACCCTTTGCTCTCCAAGACTTCACACCATCAAGCATATTGAATATGAGGGGACGATCCTCCTGGACCAGAGTGAACATTTCAGTTAAAGAATCGACAAAGACCGCCCCTCGACCAAGCATCTTCATCTCCTCCATGATGCTGAAGAGAGCGCTTGTTACCGAGTGAAGATCTCGAGGATCCTTCACGTAGTGAACGTAGGGCGAAACTTGTGTGGGTTCCATTCGGAAGGAGAAACAGTCCAGAAATTTCAACTGTCCTGATTCTAGATACGGCGTGATGTCCCAGCCGAAGGCCTCCATGTCCTGTTCGACCGCGATAGGGGGTCCTTCGAAGTTTACGTAGATGCAGGGCTCCTTCCGTTTCTTCAAAATATTGTAAAAGAGCTCGCCCATAAGGACAGACTTGCCTGTGCCTAATTCACCAGCGAGGATCATCATAGTATTCCGCGGAATTCCTTTAGGCAGAACCCTGTCGTGAGCTTCGATCCCAGTTTCTAGTAATCCAGGCAAATTCTGGCAGGTCCGAAGGAAGCCGGACTTGCGTTAATGGAAGATAAATGATGTTTTACCGTTCATGGGACTCGTATCATCTTCGCCGAGTTCCAATTATCGGCATCTTGAACAAAGCCGACACGTGTTTGTGGGCTAGGAAACCTGCTTCAAAATACTGAGTTGACTATTACTGGATTCTTGCGGCGATGGTTCGGATGAATGACCGATCCAGCGCGCCAGCTTCGTAGAGATTCACCATTGTATTCGTGCTTGCCTCGCCGGAAAGACGCCCCTGGTCCCCGCGGATGTGCCGCCATTTTAGCTCTGTATGGCCGCTCTTAGAGTTGTAGATTATTCCGAGGACATAGTTTACCTTGACAAAGCTGATGTCGTTCACTCTACCGAGAGTAACCTTGTCCTCAGCCTCAACATACATCGTGCCAAGATCCCTAGACCTTTCCGGAAAAACCTGCGCGTCCAGCTGATAGTCGTTCGGGATGAATGACCTGCATGTACTCGTGATCATGAATCTTCGGAATGCTTCAAGTGAACATGTAGTCTCAATCTTGGGCAATGTTCGCCGCACCCGGACCCGGTTGGTCTCCACATTATTGAGAGCCAATGAAACTAATAACCTCATGCCCAGGAAAAACCAGTTCTAATAAATCAGATTGAAAACATAGGTTAGAGTAGGCTAATACAGTCCTGTTTCCAATTAACCTCCCCGTCAGAGGGTCCAGCCGCGTCATCCAAATTCACGGGGTATAGCTAGGAATGGCCATTCTTGTCAGAGTCCCTCCTCAGATCCTAGAAGACCTCGTCGGGGCAGCTATCACGAAACAGGGCAACATCTACAAGGGGGAGCTTGCAAAGCTCATTGGAGCCTCTAAGGAATCTCTAGATGGAAAAACCTCCTTCTACCTCATCAGTCTCATGAAACTCTGCGGCTTTGCTGAGGCCGACATGGCAAAGGTCCTAAAGAAATCACGAATAGTAAACCAACGCGGAGCGGTCACTCGGGACATATCAGCAGGAGAAGAATTGAAAGGAGTGATCGACAGCGCGCTCGAAGGGTTCCAGATGCTCATAGCGGAAAGCTTCAAGCCCATTGGTTCTGAAGGTGAGATTGTTCCAAATCAACCAATCAAGCGAAGATCGGATGAGAGCCCGAAAGACTAAGCTGGTGTTGACCTGATTTCTGAACCGCGAGATTTTGACCAACACGAAAAAGTCAGGATACGGGCCAACTGAGCAAAACTGGTGGTTCTAGCGGCTGATAACGCGGGTAGGCTCGATCTTCAATATGACTCTCTGCTCACCAGGGCTGCGGTTAGGGTATTTGTCAAGGCCTCGGTACTTTTTCGCCATCTTATCGATGTGTTCGTCGGCTACGTGTCCGGTCAGCTGATCAACCACCTTGCCTCGAATCACAACTAGGTTGTAGGGATTATTCTGGTCTGTAATGGCAAGGGCCACGTTTGGATTCTTCTTGACATTGCGATGTTTAACTCGGCCAATGGCAGTGTTGACGAGTACGAACTTACCGTCCGTGTCGACCCATGTGGGAGTCACTTGAGGGGTCCCGTCAGGATTCACAGTCGCTAGATAGACGAAATTCTTACCCTCCAACATCTTTCTCGCACTTTCCGTCAGATTTGCCAACTCTACAATCGCTCTACCCATGGGTCAATTCGATGTTCTTATCGATTTCTCTGAATGGATTTCGGCGCATATTTGGTCGCGTATTGTAAACCGTATGCTGAACACTTCTGACGGTCACTCGTGTAGCTCTAGAATCGAACTGGATACCTTGCTATTGACCTAGAAGTTACGCGACCCTTTAGTCCCGTTCCAGACCGTCGTGCTTTAGTTCTGTTCACGGGGGAGGCACATAGTGCGGCACAACAAAGCGACACGCTACGTTATCCTCATCGCTATCACCCTTCTCGCTCCAACCATGCTTACCAGCATTATTCCTAGAGCTCACGCCGCCCCGACATACACTCTAGGCACCATACCCTTCTTAGGCCAAGAGGGCACTACGTTTACTGTTGTCCTCCAGGTCGGCGGAGCCAGTGGGAGCACACAGTATCAGTTCAAGTTTTGGGTTAAAGACCCGGCAGCGAAGCTACACTCCTCAGTTCTTCAGAACTATACAACTGCCTCGGGCCAGACCCAATTTACACTTCCTGTTTTCTTCTACCCGACTTCAAGCTTCCCGGGGCCGAATAATTTGGTGGGCCAATATTTTCTGAACGCGACTCAACTTCGTCCAGTGGTCGTGAATCCGAATGTTGCTCAAACATACTTCCTCATCTTCCTTACCGACAATTATCAGTATCAGAGAACGCAGACGGTCAATGTTCAAGCAACCGGGTATAATGTTGCGGAACCGGCTGCTGTTAAGATAGCTACTGCATCCACGCCTCCTACGACTGTCTTCGCTTCGAATACGACGGCTTCGCTGAGCGGTGTTGTAACTGCCAGTTGGCATATTCCTCCAGACGCTGTTCTCGATCCGAAGGGGTACATCGCAACCGTGACCGGCACGACAACGGTGAAGACCCCCGCGGATGTGTCAGGCTTCAATGTGAACCCGGCCTCAATGTCGATTTCAGCTCTGAACTCGTTGAAGAGCACCTACCAGAGGACTGAGACGATGAGTTTCTCTTTCCAACCGATCTATCCAGATGGGACGATTGCCTCCACCGGAGTCGCCCTGCTAACCTTAGCTAGACCTGGGGGGAGAAATGTGAGTTTGACCACAGTCTATTCTAGCGGGAGCCAGACATTCAATGCCACATACAAAACCTCGGCCACCAACGCAACCGGTACGTGGACAGCATCCCTGGCTGTTAATGCGTATGCCGATGCTTGGGGGAACTCGGGTCCAAGCACCAAGCTGACTAATACCCCCCAGTTAGCTCCTGCAACACTTACTATCAACGTCGCAGCAACCACCTATGTCCCAATTGGGCAACAGGTAAAACTCAACGCTACCGTGACCTACCCAGATGGCACGACACTCACCACTGGGACGGAAGTTAAATCATATTTGATCTACACCGGAACCTCCGGCGTCACACATATCGTTCCACTGACCTTTGACACGGGACTTCAACATTGGTTCGGCTCGTACACTCCTCAGACATCCGACCCTGGGGGGCTCTGGTCCCTAATAGTCAACGCAACTGACTCTCCGTCTCCGCCCAACACGGGCTCGGCTTCCACTGCTGTTACATTGCAGGATCGTCCACCCGTCTCTAGCTTCACCTCGACTCCTTCCTCTGCTCCAACCGGCACCTCCATCACCTTCGATGGGACGGCAAGCTACGACCTCGACGGTACAGTGGTCTCTTATTCCTGGGATTTCGGTGATCAAACGACTGGCACCGGATCGACTGCGACTCACTCCTACACCTATGGTAAGACTTACACTGTGACATTGACCGTGACGGACAACGGCGGAGTTACCGGATCAAGCTCCTCTCAAGTAACTATGACTGACAGACCTCCTGTCGTGAGCTTCAATCCTTCTCCAACCACGGCAAATACGGGTCAAAGCATCACGCTGTCGATAAGCACCTCCGATCCAGATGGGACTATCAGCACTACCAGGGTCGACTGGGGAGACACCATAGTCCAACTCTATTCAGGAGCCATAACGAGTGCTACTCACAGCTATGCTTCGACTGGTTCCTCAACATCCCAAATTTTTACGATCATTATCACTGGTACCGATAACAACGCATCGTATACTTCGGCCTCTTCTCAAGTGACGATCAATGACAGGGTTCCAGTTCCAAGCTTCAACCCTTCCTCGACGGCACTCATTACTAGTCAAAACGTTACCCTAACAATCATTGCTGCAGATCCCGATGGAACCGTAACCGCGCTAAAGGTTGATTGGGGAGACGGAACCATAGACACTCTGTCTGGAACCGCGACCAGCGACATCCACAGCTACAGTTCAACCGGCACGTCCACGTCGAACATCTTCACGATAACCGTCAACGCAACTGACAACAGTGGTTCGACAGGAAAATATTCCTCCCAAGTAACAGTCTCTGACCGACCCCCGGTTGTTACGTTTACAGAATCCCCTGCGTCGGTTTCGACTGGCCAGACTGTCACAGTATCAATAACCTCTTCTGACCCAGATGGTGCGATAAGCTCAACCAAGGTTGATTGGGGCGACGGAACCGTAGACATCCTTACGGGATCACCAAAGACGGATACGCACCAGTATACATCAACAGGCTCTGCTAGCTCGAAAACCTTCGCTATCGCAGTCACTGTGACCGACAACAGTGGATCCACGAGTGCCCTCAGCACCTCCACGGTAAGTGTACAGTCTAGTTCTCAATCCTCCTCCGGAACTCTGTCGCTACCACTCTACTATTTCGCGATCTTGGCAGCGCTAGTAGCAGCATTGTTAGTAGGAGGATTTCTCGCCTTTAGAAGGCACAAGGTCACGCATGCAAAGCTCAAGATCGACCTCGAAGCCGTCAAATCAGAAGCGGGACGGATCGAGAACCAGGAGTTCTTCCAGTCCGTAAGAGACCAGTTGAAGAAGGATAAAGAATGACTAAGGTCATAGCTGTCCACTCGTTCAAGGGCGGGACCGGAAAGACAACTCTAACGGCGAATCTTGCAGCGACCCTCGCACTTCACCACCGGGTCGGAGTAATGGACCTGGACCTCTCCGGACCGGGACTCCACGTTTTGTTTGGTCTCAAGAAGGGCGAGGTCAAGGCCACAATGACTGATATCTTCCTAGGCGACGCGACACCAAGTGACGTCATAATAGATCTTACGCCCCGGTTTCCCAAGATGAAAGGAGGGTTGTTCTTCTGCCCAGCCAGCAACAAGGTCGAGGACATGCTGCGACTGTTGAAATCGGGACTTGAGGTGTCACTATTCCAAGATACTCTTCAGAAGGTGGGTGAACAGTGCAACCTCGATTACATCATCGTGGATACTCATCCGGGGGTCGAGAACGATACGGTTCTGGCAATGGGATGCTGCGATGTCCTAGTCCTTGTCTCCAGAGTCGATCAACAGGATCTTTTCGGAACGGCGGTCATGGTCCTGCTGGCTGAGACGTTCGAAAAACCCACATTCTTGACGCTCAACATGGTGCCACCGGGAGTAAGAATCAAGGACGCGGTGAAGGTGGGCAAGGAGCTTGCGACTCTCTTCAAGTCCAGGTTCCTACAAGCCTTCGAGTTCCAGATGGACGTGATAAACAACCTCAGCAGATCAGTGTTCGTTGTCGACAACCCTGATTCAGCATTCGCCCACAAGATAAACGAGGCAGCTGAGATGCTGACGAATGAACTTGCGGAGGCGACACAGCCTGCAAACTAGTCCGAAAGGAAAGCCGAACGCCTTGGACCTGCGACGACTAGTGGGATCCGTAAACCAGCTACGGTTCAACGACAGCAAGGGAGAACTCTCGTTCTTCGGACAGAAGATGATCATTCTGCGTCGAGATGTTATCCGCATCATGCGGGACGGTTTAGAGCGTCTTGTCGCTGACCAAGCCGCTCCCTTCCTCTCGTACCTCGCCAGCGGCATTGGCATTCATGAAGGAAGCATATTCCGCGACAGCATCACCTCTACAGGTGAGGAACAGAGAGCCGCGCTAGAGAATCTAGTACACTCTGCCTTCGAAGATACCAATCTCGGATTGGGAAAGGTGAAGATTCGCATGATAGACTTCGACAAGGCAAACGCAGATATCGTGATCGGCAACTGTTTCGAGGCAATGGAAAACGGGTCCTCTGAGGAGCCTAACTGTATGTTTACCAGCGGGTTCCTTGCGGGTCTCTTTGCAGAGGTTCTCGACAAGACGGTCCAAGCCCGTGAGACTAGGTGCATCTCGCAAGGCCAGCCTGAGTGCGAATTCGAAATAACCAGCATGGAAGCGACTGCAGAAGA
>VBBB01000079.1:0-404 GCA_005882955.1 Candidatus Bathyarchaeota archaeon
GACCAGTACTCCAGGCATCTTCGTCGGTGATGGACCTTGGTCATGTCTTGTTCCAACAGGCTTCACGAATGCTGGACACATAGGCGGCTCATGCACTGAGAGCGCAGGCAACGTCTTGGTAGGACAAGCTGTAGACACTGGCGGAAGAATACTGCTGACAAGGAACTCTCTCTACGTTAGATGCTGCCCAAGCGATCAGACATCTCACGGTGGCTCTGCTGCCACGAGTAGCAGCCTCTACAAGATCAGCTATTCCGACGCGAACAACGACGGCATAGTCAACATACAGGACCTAGCCAGCGCGGCTTTCGTCTTCGGAAGACCTGACGCCTACTGGGTCAACTCGAACATTGCCTGCAGTACGGGAAAGTCATGCCATCCGATGGCGTGGTAGAGCCATAGGC
>VBBB01000079.1:485-8911 GCA_005882955.1 Candidatus Bathyarchaeota archaeon
CTCGAACCAAGCCCCTCTCCCTTCTTTTTCTTATTCACAAAGGCTAGAGAATACACCCCGCTAACTTCTTGGCGTTGAGCCGGCGCTGAGCGACCGCAAGGCTAAATTATAGATCTGATCCGTTACGAAGTGAAGGTTATTGGGCCTCAGGGGTTACTTAGTGAAACGTCTCCTCAACACTGCAATTCTAGTGATATTTGTCATAATCGTGAACTTTGCCATATTCGAACTTCTTCCAGGCCCGAACGGAGCGCTTGCGAACCTAACTGGCAGGGCTCACGGAAACCCACAGGCAATACAGAATCTTCAGATTAACCTGGGGCTCTGTACCGGCTTCACCGCCGATAACAAGTGCATAGCTCCATCAGTATGGGACAAGTTTGCAATCTACTTCAAAAACATGCTGACCTTTCAATTTGGTCAGTCTCAACAGTCGGGGAATTCCGTCCTATCGGACATGATCTCGACCGGTCGACTTTGGAACACTCTAACTCTTCTCGGCACCGCAACGGCCGTTTCTCTAGCCGTCGGCATCTTTCTAGGAGTCCTCGTGGCTTCTAGACGAGGGACACTGTTCGACAGTTCCATGGTCACAGTGTCACTGACAACATTCTCTCTCCCAACATTTTTCATGGGGCTTGTGCTTCTACTAGTTTTCGCACTATGGATCCCCTTGTTCCCTCCGGGGGGAGTCACACCGTCAAGCTGGATACTCGGTACTCCTTCACTACCGGACCAGATCCTAACCAGGATCAGGTACCTGTTCCTGCCGGCTCTCACCCTCACCCTATTCTTCTATGGCGGGAATCTTCTGTTAACAAGAGCAACCATGGGCGAGGCATTAACCGAGGACTATATCACAACTGCGCGTGCCAAGGGTCTCTCGGAGAGAGTGGTGCTCTTCAAGCACGCTTTGAAGAACGCCTCGCTTCCCATAGTTACGAACGCGGCTCTGGCATTTGGAGGAATTCTAGGGGGAGCCATAATTACCGAGACGATCTTCACTTGGGACGGACTCGGCCTATGGCTCTACCACGCCATCGGATGGCATGACTTTCCCGTACTGCAGGCAATGTTCTACATAATAGCTCTCTGCGTTATCGGCGCGAACCTAATCTCCGATATCGTTTACGGCATGATCGATCCCCGGATAAAATACGAGTGACAGCTTAGCCATTGTCGCAGCCGACTCGCGTTCCTTTTTTGCTAATTAGGTTCAAGAACTTCTTACTGCTACTTTTGAAGAACAAACTGGCAGCCGTCGGAATGGTCGTGCTCCTTTTGTTCGTATTCCTCGCGGTCGCAGCTCCCATTCTCACGCCATATGCTCCTACGGGAGCTTCAGTGTCAGAACCGTATGATCCCCCTTCGTGGATCACGACGTTCAACGGGCCCTTGGGATACAGCCAGAACGCTCAGTTCTCTGCTCTGACATTGAACGCGACCGGATTAGCTACGATCTCTAAACAGGCGGCCCATTCGGTACGCCTTACTTTTGCATCGCCTTTGACAGGCGGCACGGTTCAACTGACTGAGAAACTCTCCTATCCTTATCAGGGATCGCCGAAGAGATTGCTTGGGTTTGCAATAGTTGACGTCCCGAACTCGATCGGCAAGCCTTTCACTGTAACTGCTTTCGTCGACCGGATCGGCGTCAGCCGGTTCGTCTTCTGGTCTCCCACCGAGATCAATTCGACAGGACAACACCTTCCCAGCCCTCCGATCGACTCCTCTCAGTCGACATTCAACGCGAAGTTGGGCCTGGGTGCCCAGTTCTCTGCTGCGACCTATGTCTTTGCCGCACAGATAGCTGACTACCAGTATGTTCTGCAGATCCACGTTCCCGCAGGATTTGTCGGAACCATTGACGTGCAAGACTTCCAGCTGAGTCTTCTCGGAAACACTTGGGGGATTTTCGGCACCGACGACGCGGGCCACGACATTTTCAGCCAAGTAGTCTACGGATCGAGGCTGTCTCTTGAAGTAGGGCTGTTCGCTACGTTCATTGGTATTGGAGTTGGGCTCCTGATCGGCCTAACCGCGGGCTACTTAGGCAAGTTAGTCGACGAGGTCTTGATGAGGACTACAGACATGCTTCTCGTAATTCCGTTTCTTCCCTTGCTCATAGTTTTGGTGGCAACAATTGGCTCGGGCTTGATCTATATCATACTCCTGATCGGATTTTTTAGCTGGATGGGCTTTGCGAGAATCATTCGTTCACAAGTACTAAGCCTGCGCGAAAGGCCCTTCATCGAAGCCGCAAAGGCTTCGGGAGCAGGGACAGGATACATCACGGCCCGGCATATCTTTCCAAACATCGTGTCTCTGACGTATGTCAATCTCGCCCTCTCCGTTCCAGCCGCGATCGTAACGGAAGCCGCATTGAGTTTTCTCGGCCTAGGCGATCCCACAGTAATTACTTGGGGATCCATGCTGGGAGCCGCCAACACTGCGGGCGGGAGCATTTCGAATCTCGCTTGGTGGTGGATCATCCCACCCGGCTTGTCGATAGCTCTGCTCTCGCTATCCTTCATCCTCCTAGGCTACGCGATGGATGAATTATTCAATCCCCGGCTAAGAAGACGCCGCTGAGCAACTGTCCCGCAGTTGTAGACCAACGAGTCCAAACCGCATCAGGACTACCCAAAGCTTATCTTAACGGCTTTCCCTGGCCAGCGTAACTAGACCCTGTGCATGTCAAACATGTCGACGCCAATACTAAAACTAGACGGGGTCTCGACAAACTATCAGACCCTTCGAGGTTGGGTACGGGCCACAGAGAATGTTAGCTTCGAAATAGCAAGGGGCGAAGCAATGGGGCTTGTCGGAGAATCTGGGTGCGGGAAGACGACCATCGCTCTCTCCATTCTAAAGATTCTCCCTCCAGGTGCAAAGATAAGAAAAGGCAAGATTCTCTTCGACGGTGCTGACATAGTCCCCTTTTCAGACTCTAAGATGCGTAAGGAAATCAGATGGAAGGGGATTTCCATAATTTTCCAGGGAGCTATGAACGCAATGAATCCTGTGTTCAAGGTTGGAGATCAAATAATCGAAGCCATCCGACTCCATGAACCGGACGTTTCGAAAGAGGAAGCACTCAAGAGGACTGAGGCTCTTCTAGAAATGGTAGGAGTCGAACCATCAAGAGTCTCGAACTATCCACATGAATTCAGCGGAGGAATGAGACAGAGGGCCCTCATTGCAATGGCGCTAGCCTGCAACCCCAAGCTATTGATTGCAGACGAGCCTGGAACTGCACTAGACGTTATCGTGCAAGCCCAGGTACTGCAGTTGATGCGGGACCTGAAGGAGAAACTTGGTCTGTCAATGATGATGATCAGTCACGACCTATCGATCGTGGCAGAGGTCTGCGAAAAACTGGCAATTATGTACGCGGGGAATGTAGCCGAGTATGGTGATGTCGAGTCAGTCTTCAAGGAGCCCCTGCATCCCTACACGCAAGGACTGATCAAAGCATTTCCAACGATAAAGGGGGAGAGGCAGAAACTCGTATCCATACCCGGTCAGCCGCCAGACCTCCTAAATCCTCCAACGGGATGCAAGTTTCACCCAAGATGTCCTTACGCAATGGACATTTGCAAGAAAGAGAATCCACAGCTGAAAAAACAGGGTCCAGGAGAACATTACGTCGCATGTCACCTTTACTAGGCGAGACGCTGGGAGGCTAGACAGATGGAAAACGACATCGTAGTCTCTGCCGAGAATCTGAAGAAATACTATCCCGTCAAGCAAGGGATTCTCTCCAGCCTTTCTCGGAGCGCCATCTCAGTAAAGGCAGTCGATGGAATAGACCTTTTTATCAAGAAAGGAGAGGTTGTGGGATTGGTAGGCGAGAGCGGAAGTGGGAAGACCACTACAGGGAAGCTGCTTCTCCGCCTCATAGAACCAACTAGCGGAAAAATCAGCTACAAGAGCAAGGATATCACGCACTTATCCTCTGGAGAGATGAAGCCTCTTCGACGAGAGATGCAGATCATCTTTCAAGACCCCTTCGAGTCCTTGGACCCGCGGATGTTGATCAAGGATATTGTGGCAGAGCCTGTTCGCATCCAGCGTGTTGCGAAATCAGGTGAGGAAGTCACTGAACGCGTGAAGCAGATTCTTCGAGAGGTAGAACTAGTCCCTCCTGAAGAGTTCATGTTAAGATATCCGCATGAACTGAGTGGTGGACAGAGGCAGAGGGTGGCTGTCGCCCGAGCCTTCATTCTAGACCCTGAATTCGTGGTTGCAGACGAGCCCGTGTCAATGCTCGATGTCTCCATAAGGGCTGAAATATTAAACCTCATGTTGTCGCTCGTTCAAAAGCGAGGAGCATCCTTCCTCTACGTAACGCATGACCTTGCGCTCGCGCGTCACATGTGCGACAGGATCATGGTCATGTATCTTGGCAAGATCGTGGAAGTGGGAGACACTAAGACAATCATCACTAGTCCTCTTCACCCGTATACAAGCGCACTCATTGCAGCAGTCCCCGTACCTGATCCAGATTCTAAGCGAACGGGAGGAGTAATAAGCGGGGAGATCCCGAGCCCAATTGATCCGCCCAAAGGTTGCAGATTTCACACGCGCTGCCCATACGCGCACATGCGTTGCACATACATTGACCCTCCTCTAATAGAGGTGGAAAGGGGACATTGGGTCGCTTGCCATCTCGTCGACATCGCAAATGATGGCCCGCAGCTGACCAGCCGGAACATTGGGATATCCAATGATACCGCCAATATCGTCTCTAGCTAGTGCCAGTCATGACAGTCGTCACTTCTCACGAGCCAGTAGGTATGCAACCGCCTGATATTGTGCTGTAAAGTCTGGACCAGAGTATGATGAGCCAGTCCTTCCCGTTGGAGAGGCTTATTCCTCTGCTCAGACATCTCACGTTAGTCCCGTCCGAGAGCACGGGAGGGGGAACTGATCCGTCCCATCTGTTGTTACCATTCCAGTCGTAGAACTTGAGCCTGGAATCCTGGATGAGGGCCGTTCCTGCCGTCGGGGCTTGAGCGCCGACACCATTGTATACCATTCGATCCACACCCAGATCGTATACTCCATTGTTATCAGCATCGTAGACGATGGTCTCGTTCACATTCCAGACTGTACTACCTTTCACGCTGACAAATAGAATGTGCGGATCAGAGCTAAGTGGAGCGCCGGCATTCGGAAGCGCGATAGGTAGGTCGCTTACTACACTCACGTTATAGTCGCCTGAAGGATCATAGACGCCGGTACTTTTGGTATCATAGATGACTGGCTCTGAGGCCGCAGAGCAGTAAGTGCCGATCACGGTTGCAGCTGTATCCGAAACGCACGTCTCATTGAAGACCTGTCCCCAGACGTTGAAGAAGTCTCCGAAATTGAATACCGCCGGTTCTGTCGACTGTATCCAGATGACGCTGCTCGTATCTCTGGTGCTGAGAGGAGAGTATCCCTGGGGCCCAAATGGGTCAAGAGTGTGATTAGACCAGGCGCCATTCGAGGTTCCAATTAACTGGGGAAGAGTATAATTTGTTCCGGTTCTCGCATCGTTGAAAGTTAATCTCATCCGCCAGTCAATTATGTTCCCTGTGACACTGTTGCTCTGGCTCTGAAGATAGAAGAAATAGGTAAAAGCCCCTACGATCACTAGAACCATGATAACTAGTGCGATTTTGGCAGTCGATGACGGTGGCTTCCGCGAACCTCCGCGCCTAGACGTTAGGTTTTCCCCTTCTCGATTATTATTATTTGTGGCTTCCTTTAAGAGCATCGATTTGGAGTAATCATCCAGCAGATGAAAGTGGTGACCATGCGAGTTCTCAGACGGGTTTTCTCTACTCTTTTCCTTGTCATCGTATTTTCCACACTTCCAACCGTTCCGCTCGCTCACGCTTCTCCTGCACCTCCAGTTTTTGATGCAACTGTTCTCTCAGACTCCGTCCTAGTAACTTTGAATCTTCAGGTCTCCCAAAACCTGACGGGGCTCGAACCCTCTTTCTCTCTGCCATCATATAACGGAACGCTGACAGGAGCTAATTCGACAAGCCTTGCATCTCTCGTCCAAACGGCAATTGATGGTAAGGTTCCTCAGGCAACAGTTAAGGATCTGAGCCTTCGGTTGGCGTCCACTTCATTGACAGGTAGTGCTCAGTTTCAATGGTTCAACGTTTCCCTCCAGTTCCGTTTGACGGGAGTTCAGACGTCTCAGGGTGGTCTTGAGCAAGTTAACATGGCCTGGAAGTCGTTTAACGTCCCGCAGAACGTGACAGTGGGAAGTGTCGAGGTAAACAATATTGGCGCCGTGTACTTGTACTCGGTTGCTAATCAGATCGCTCAACTCGAGCGTGGCGCTGGCACGGGGGGTCTTGTCACATATGGTAACATAGTCAACTTCTTCCGAGTATCCACGGCCGACTTGGCATCACGAACAGCAAGGATCAACTTGTTCAATTTCACCCAGCTTCTTTCTCCGGTAGACACTTGGCAGCAGACCTATGACTTTTCATCTAACGCGGAGACTTGGTCCTTCGACTTGAACCAGATACTTGGATTAATGATTACAATTACTCCGAAGGAGCCACAGGCGACTCCTTCGACAAACGGGGTAATCTACTCAATTCAGGCAGCTGTGTCAGCCCCCGCGAGATCGTGGGCTCAGGGGGACATGATAAATGCGGTTTTCAACGACAACTCTGAGAATCTGATGTTGGGGATAATAGTCTCGGGACTTTTAGTTGCCGCCACGGGTTTTACGATCGATAGACGCCTTTCGAAAAAGAGTTTCAGACGAAAACCAAGGGCTTAAGCCCCAAGGCTCCCGTCTTTTCCCGGCGTCAACGTGAAATTGTCGTGACTTGTCCTCTTTCTTGCCCATCACGGAGAGGCCTTAGACACCCGGCTCCACATGACCGGTTCCTGCAAGATTTGCCTGACAAGTCGGTTCCGACACCGCCACTCAAAAAAATCGGCCTATACGGTCAGGGTTCTGGCTCCCGCCAGAGCGCTGGCAAGAACCAGAAAAGCCATGAGAAAGAGATGAGCAGCGGTGAAATAGATACACCTGCCAAACGGGTCTAGGATTGCATCAGAGGACAGACAGACTCTTGATCAAGGGTCCAAGATTTCCAAGGATAGAAAATAGGCAGAACTGATCGGAAAGGCTTCTTTCATTAAACGGAGAGTCTGAGCAGCGGTAAAGTCTACAGGAATTCCTATACGCGAGTCCATGGTACCATGACTCCAAAAATCGGGCTTCTGTGCCATCCTGCCCAATCCATGTACCGCGTGCAAAACCGCAGAATTCCGGTACGGCGGCATCTTTTGGAAACATAGCCGGAGTGGAGACGAGCTAATTGGAAAGTGATAGGGCTTGAAACGGAGTAGACTTGCCTTCAAGCAAACAATCAGGCAACTAGCAATTGTTCAGAGGGAAAACTCAGAACGTTTTCATTGGTGCGGGGGGTGGGATTCGAACCCACGAAGGCCTTCGCCACAGGGTCCTAAGCCCAGGGCAGGCTATGATCACGCCTTCTGCCCATTAGACCTGGCTCTGGTACCCCCGCAGATCAGTGAGGCCCGGACTACACCAAGACCGTGGACGAATAAAGACTACCTTGCGGCCCACATCGCCACTATCTCTTTCCCAGGACCCAGCGACGATAAAGGAGGGTCCCCGCGTGTAGAATTGGAACAGCGTGGGGCAGAAGATAATGAATGCCAAGAACTGTTCTTTCTCAATCCTGACAGGCGCAGAACAAGCCCTGATCAATAATCTGGGCAGGCGATTTGAGATCACGCAGTTTGCACGTTGACCTGCACGCTGAGCTACACGATGTCAAAAACCGGCGACCAGCTGATTCTGCGCCCTTTTTCGCAAGACACGCCCGGTTCAGTTTCAACTGGCGAGACCCCTCGCCAAAAAATGTCAAAAGTAGTTGATCCCCGCGACACAAAACTCGACTCTGCGAGGGAATTAACAAAGAGTAATCCAACGTTTACACGCTCTTCGAAACCGAAAAAGCCGCAGAATGTTCTTCATCAAACCCGGCAGGGGCAGAACAAGCCTGGATCCGAAATCGGGATAAGCGATTCTAGATCCCGAGATTTTCATCAAGAGCCGTACGCTTGATTTCCACTCTGGAAAAACAGTCGACCTTTCCATTCTGCGCGCCAGGATGCAAGAATCGCCCAGAACAGCTTGAACTGGCGAGACCCCTCTCGGAAAAAAGGGGGCCGAAAATTGTTTTCTCGCGGCACGAGACTGCCTTTTCCGCGGATGATTCTATCTGTTGCTTGGGACTGTGATAACGCGAAAATCCTTGGACAGTCCCTCTGTTAGGTGAATGGTTTTGAGCTCTCCCAGAGATACTCGAAATAGCTCTTCCCAAACTTTACGAGGCCAATATGGTCCGAGGATATGGCTAACGTCAATC
>VBBB01000079.1:8954-10204 GCA_005882955.1 Candidatus Bathyarchaeota archaeon
TAGTACGAACCTGAGCCAGACCCTTCAATTTTCGGATCGTGTCCCGGCTCGTCGTCTGAGGGACCATAACAGAGACATTGACTCCCCTACTCTTCATCAATGCGAGGACGGGTAGTGCCATTGAGACGATCGGGTCGGGCGCCACCGGCATCGCCACGAAAAGCTCTCTCCTCGTCCGTCCAAGGGTCTCTCTAATCTTATCCAAAATATTGTTCTGACCTCTTACTATCCAAATGTCAGGTTTCTCACGGACTCCTCTCTTCTCGTAAAGCGGTTGAAGTTCTTCCATCGCGTCAGTTTGGCTCGATTTCAGCGTCGTCTCCAACCGAGCTCTTGATGATTCTAACGCCGTAGAAGGAGCCTTGGGATAGTACTTGCTAGGCCTACCCTGCTCTGTCTCGACCCATCCCTTCCGCTCAAGATTTCCCAGAATCTCGTAAATCTTGGAGTAGGGAATAGAAGCGGTACGGCTGAGTTCGCTTGCAGCCTGGGTGCCTGACTCGACCAGTGAAACGTAGACCTTTACCTCGTACTCAGTCAGACCAAAATCCTTCAAGGCCTTTCTTGTCTTTTCGCTGACAGACATTGGTTCCCTATCACATCCTAAACAGGATCAATCCATTAAACCCTGCCAGGTACCATGTTCAAATCGCTTCAAGAAAAAAGAAGAGCCAGTCATACAGACCCATGTGATCAGCCGACCCGTCCTCGAGGAAACTCGCTCGCGTTGAGAAAGAGAGTGTAAATACCTTCCCACGCTCCTAGGGGCCAATAACCTTCCTAGGAGATTGGCAAGTGTTGATAGACAAGAACTCTGTTGTCAATAGTTTACGCGGAGTTCTTGACCCCGAGATCGGCATCAGCATCGTCGATCTCAACATGGTCCGAAACGTTTCGATAGAAGGTAGCCATGTCAAAGTTACCATTGCACTGACGGTTGCTCACTGTCCTCTGGCAAAGACTCTCCAAACAGATGTCGAGAAAGCCTTGAAGAAATCAGACGAGATCAAATCTGTAACGGTAGAGACGACGGCAATGTCCAAGACAGAGCTAAACGACCTTAGGACGAGCCTCCAGAGCAGAGCAGCTCAACCTCCGCCCGGGTAAGGAAACGGTTCAGGAGGTGGTCCGGGCCCAGGCATCGATCGGCTGGGAAAACGTGAATTAAGAAACATAATCGCGATAGCATCGGGCAAGGGTGGAGTCGGAAAATCCTTCGTAACGAGCATGCTCGCAGTCCAGCTAAGAAG
>VBBB01000079.1:10499-10929 GCA_005882955.1 Candidatus Bathyarchaeota archaeon
CTCCCCTCACAGTCCTCCAGTCCCTACCATTAGACGGCGTGATCATCGTTTCCTCTCCCCAAGAGCTAGCCTCTCTCATCGTCACTAAAGCCGTAAACATGGTAAAGAAAATGAACGCCCAGCTTCTCGGTCTGGTAGAGAACATGAGCTATCTCGCGTGCCCCCACTGCGGTGAAGCTATCAAAGTATTCGGAGAACCACAGGGCGAGAGACTGGCCAAGCAGCTAAGCGTAAATTTCCTAGGGTCGATCCCTCTCGACCCTGTAATTGCTCGATTGTCAGACCATGGCCAGATTGAAGACTACTCGGCCCCAGTTATTCAAACACTCGCCGACGAGCTACGTATGCGAACCTCTCAACAATCGCAGCAGCTCATGCAAAGTCTCCCAATAGCCTGGTCAACCCAACCCTCCGAGAGCTGACATGACCC
>VBBB01000079.1:10946-14166 GCA_005882955.1 Candidatus Bathyarchaeota archaeon
TCGGAGCCACCTACTACTGCGTGCCGATAGGCCTAGTTAACCCGCCGTCGAGAATCCCGTGAATCTCATGGCCAAAAAGAAAAATCGAAGCAAGAAGGTAAGATCAAAGAGAGTCTCCAAGAGGCATGTCAAACCCACCGACGCTCGATCCATGAAACCGCAAAGAAAGTCAATTACAGAGTTCGCAGAAAAGGGCAACATCATTTCGAGTACCGCTTCCGCAGCTCAACCAGCGCCATCTCAAGCCTTCGATGATTCGCGCGTCTTCACCATAGAGATAGATTCGATTCGCGCGGAGACGACCATCGGAGATCTAATTGTTGCGTTTCCTAGGACAAGGGACGTCCTCATGAAACACGGACTGAGCTTTGACGTGGAGGAAGCTGGATATCTGTACATGACACTAAATGTATTTTCGGCAATTCACGGACTCGCCCTGACCGGCTTCCTCGAAGAGCTAGATGTCGCATCAAGGGAAATGCCTCTACCTCCTCTTGCGGCACCCGTTCGTCAGATTGTCCCTCCTCCAACCACTTGATCACGAGACGCCTGTAGGTCTCCTCTTGTGCTCAGCTTAAAGCAAGAGAGAAATGCTTCGCTGCTCTTGCGCTGGTGAATGGAAGCCCGAGCAAGAATTCTGATCACAGGTCTCGTACACGGAGTCTTCTTCAGACGGGAAATCACTGATCACGCCAGACGACTGGGAATCTCGGGTTGGGTGAAAAATCTTCAGGATGGTGGAGTGGAAGCATTGGCTGAGGGGGAGAAGGGGCGATTGGACGAGCTGATTCGATTCTGCCATGTTGGTCCTCCGGGAGCGATCGTTAGAAAAGTAGAAGTTGAATGGTCGGATTATTTGGGAGAGTTTAGAGGATTCAAAATCACGAAATGAAAAAAGAACGAGAACAAACATCAGTAACGTTGAACAGGGAAGAAATTGCCCCCGGGGTTCTGGGTCTTCGTTTATTACCAAAAGGTAAAAGAAACCGGGTTCAAGCTGTTCGATCGCTCCGGTGGTGTAGCCCGGTTTAGCATAGCGGCCTTTGCCTCAAAGTGTGGTGGGGCGGCCAATCGAGCCCTAGATCGGGGAGGCTTACAGGGAGATAAGCCCCAGAGCCGTTGATCGCGGGTTCAAACGCGGCATCAAGCTGCTGAAATTCCCGCCCGGAGCACCACCATTCCGAATCATGTCTGGAAGACATACCCCCGCATGGGAACCGTCTGTTGCTATGAATTGTTCTGTCTACATGGTCTCATAGAATTTTCCAGCCAAGTTCACCGCGTCTTGAGACCGGCTTGCAACGGTCCTATATTCTGGTCGACTGTCTCCGGCAATCGAGGAGGCTTTCTCGAAAAACTTTCTGACGTTTTCAGCATCGCCTCGATATAGTGCAATCCCACCTGCAATCCTGTACCACACTTCAGTCCTAGTCTTGTTGCCCATCGATTCAAAGGTGCGTGCTTGGCTAATAGCATCCTCGAACGATGTAGTGATCTTCTTAGGGTCGAGGAAGAGGAGTCTGGAGAGAGATTGATACATTTCAGCGTCGTTTCCAGTTATTTCCTGAAGCTTATTGAGAACCGAAGGCTCCGGGTTCCCAGCTGGGTTTCCTGCGGTGGGAGTCTGTTTTTTCTTCTTCCCGAACAGGCCTAGCATCAGTTGATCACACTTCTTCCCTTGCTAAGGCACCGCCCTTCACGTCTAACCCATTTAAGAGTTCATTCCCGAATGTTGATATCGACGAGCAGCCACGATTCGAGCTAGTTCGACGACGCGAGCTGAAGGAGAAATCTCGAAAAAGGAAGAGAGGGCCCTACCGAAAGGCTTCAAGCGGAAGACTCATCAAGTATTAGTCAACTTCATGGCCCTCGAGAAGTTCTGAGAATCGAGTCCACTCAACGCCAAATCGAATTCTAGTTAATGAGAGGTTAGGCGTATGACTGGTTTTGGGAGAGTCTCCCGAATTTGAGAATAATGAACTGAGGGGATCCTTCAGGAGAGTACTGGGATACGCCGATACTTTCCAATGCTGCTGGGTTCGATGGTCACTAATTCAGAGCAGCTATGGTTTCCGAAGCATATTGTGCAATGCTCTACGTCCCACGTGGGATCTACCTTACGGCAAGTCTCGCACATCAGGCCCAGCGCACGAATATCGGTGCAAGCCTGGCACAGTTTCTGTGAAACTTGCAGCGGGTTAGGGTTCCGGGATAACATAGACGCAATATCTTTACTCATGGCCTTGACTTCAGGGGCGGCTCCAAGCTCGACAGCTTCTCCGCGGACCTGATGCTGATACTTGCTTACGGCCGCCTGAGTTACTCCGAGTTTCCTCGCGACCTGTTCCTGCTTGAATCCGTATTCCTCTATGAGTTCCCTAGCCACAAGTGCACGTAGGGCTGGGATAACCGACTTCGAGGCCACTTCGCAGGGAATTATCAAACAGAGACGGCAGTTAAAAAGGACGAGTAGCCTATTTAAACATGACCTATGTCATAATCCAGTCGCGGCGATCTCCATTATTATCGGTAGACAGTCGAATAATCAATCGCTGTCTCCGGGGACTGATCGTCTACGGCTAGACCGGAGACACGAATGCATAAATGAAATCATAACCAAGTTGATTGAGGAGAACAAAATGGTAACAGTGGATGAGATCACAAAGGAGCTGGAGAAGGTTGTGGATCCAGAGATTGGACTTCCGATAACAGAGAGGCACCTAGTCGGCGAGATCGACATCAAAGACATCAAAGAAGACGGAGTGCTGTTCATAAAATATCATCTCACCGCCCCGTTCTGTCCGCCGATTTTCGCGGAGGATATTGGGATGAACATTCGTCAACTTACGTCGAAACTTGATGGGGTGAAGAAGGTAACAGTAATTCTTCACGGTCATGCTTTGGCGAACGAGATCAATCAGAGAGTGAATCCTGACTACACTCCTTCGCCTTCGTCATAGCTTTCCAACGTCTGTTCGATTTGTTTACCGGAATGATCATGGCCAGACTTTGCTCCGAGTCGGACGTTGTAGAAAACTCGGTCCGCCGCTTTGTAGTCGAAGGAGGAGAGATTCTTTTAGGAAGTTTGCGGGAAAGTACTTTGCCCTTGACGAGAGGTTAACGCATCGCGGTGGTCCCTGTCAGAAACATATGAGACTCGAGTTGAAGGAGTGGATGTTCTAATATCGATGCCGTAGCGGACTTTACCGGACGACTTCGT
>VBBB01000079.1:14209-14808 GCA_005882955.1 Candidatus Bathyarchaeota archaeon
GATTGGACCGACGATGTATATCCACAAGGTGGCGAAGGGCGTGAGGCTGAACGCTGCCGAAGCAATGGTGGGCCCCCATGTTCTAGCGGGGTTCAGCGAAGCTCCGGATATGGGACCGAACACCCAGATCGACGCAGCCAGAACCAGTCCTATGGCGACACCTGCCCATGACTGGTCAGCTCTCTTGTCGGTCGCGCCGAATATTGTGAATACGAGAATGGCGGTTGCAATAACCTCGGCGAGCAGAGCAGCCCCGACCCCGAAGCCTAAGCCAGGAGTTGTGTCGCCAAGATTGGTTGCCTTTGCCACGGCGTAGTTGTCGCTGGAAGACCATAAGACGAGCTGAGCTACTCCCGCGATTGTCGCACCGATTAGTTGGGCTATGATGTACGGCGCGACCCTTCTGGGCTCCAGCCTTTTGGTCGCCCAGGACGCTATTGTGACCGCAGGGTTGATGTGTGCTCCTGAGATGTGTCCTATTGAATAGACCGCGACTAATAGTGCGACCCCGTGGGCAAGTCCTATGACCCCTAGCCCAGCCGCTGTCGACCCCAGCCCAGCCAAGCTGGTTGCCGTGATAGTCCCTGGACCGACGATGT
>VBBB01000079.1:14867-24063 GCA_005882955.1 Candidatus Bathyarchaeota archaeon
AATTAGAGTCTCGATCGCCGAGCATAGGCTATATAGTGCTTGTTTTTAGTCGCCGAAACCCCATAGCTGAAGCTGTGGATATTCAACTGCTTTGCCTGCACGGTTGTGTACAAGCAAGATTATTTCTATGGTTTCAGCAATAATAGTGTTGAATAATCGTTGAGCATGGTTAACAGTTTCACCTGGATGATTGGTGGTCCTCAGGGTAGCGGGATCAATTCCGTCGCTGAGAATTTCGCGAAGGCATGCATCCGGGGCGGATTGCATGTATTTGCCAATATCGAATATCACTCAAACATCAAAGGTGAGCATAGCTATTACCGGTTGAGGGTTGACTCGCGGGAGCCCAGATCCCACGTCGACTGGGTAGACCTTCTAGTCGCGCTAGATAGGGAAACGATGTTCGGCGACCTCAACAAAGTTCATCCCACTCACCGGGGCCATCGGCATGAGATCAGCCCAGGTGGTGGGATAATCTATGACTCCGGTCTCAAATTGCAGCCTGAATCCTTTGGTAGAGATGACATCAAGCTCTTTCCCGTACCCTACATGGACCTCCTGATTGATGCTCTCAAAGAATTTGGAAAAGACAAGGAGCTGAGCAAGTATCAAGTCATGGTCAACACCATTGCGCTCGGGGCTTCCATCGGACTGGTAGACTACGATTTTGACCTAGCTACTGAGGCAATCAAGGAAGGGTTTACGGGGCGGAAGGCAGCTCTTGGAGACTTGAACATCAGCGCAGCTCGTCATGGTTACGATTATGCAAAGAAAATGTTCGGGCAGAACGCCTTCCCCATAAAGTTGCGGAAGCAACCGTTAGGCGCGAAACGGATGATGATACGTGGAGTTCAGGCTATCGCAATAGGCAAGTTGAAAGCAGGGTGCGGGTTCCAGACGTACTATCCGATAACTCCGGCTACAGACGAGAGTGAGTATCTCGAGTCTCATCAGCCGGACTACAACATGATCGTGGTTCAGGCAGAGGATGAGATATCGGCCATAAACATGGCGACGGGCGCCGCTCACGCGGGTCTACGATCGTCAACTTCGACCTCGGGTCCTGGATTCTCGCTGATGGCTGAAGGACTGGGATGGGCAGGAATAACGGAGGCACCAGGTCCTGTCATTATTCTATGGCAGAGAGCTGGGCCCGCCACAGGACTCCCGACGAGGACGGAGCAGGCCGATTTGCGGTTCGCGCTCCACGCTGCCCACGGTGAGTTTCCCAGAATCATCATCGCACCAGGAGATGTTGCGGAGTGCTTCTACGATACCTTCGATGCTTTCAACTATGCTGAGCGCTACCAGGTTCCCGTAATCATTCTGGCCGATAAGTTCCTGGCGAGCACGTACAAGGACATTCCGCTCTTCAACACGGACGGGATGAAGGTCGATAGAGGAGACCTAGTTCAAGAAGCGGATCTTGCTAAGAGCCCGGACTACAAGAGATACCAGTTTACGGATCTTGGAATCTCTCCTAGAGCTAGACCGGGTCTGAAGGGTGGCGTATTCTGGACTACTGGAGATGAGCATGATGAGTACGGCCACATCACCGAGGCGGCTGACCTCCGGGTCCGGATGATGAAGAAGAGGATGAACAAGGTCGAGCTTGCTAGTCAGGTCATCCCTAACTCGAAGAAAGCCATCCTACATGGGCCTACGTCTGCACCTATTACCTTGGTCGGCTGGGGATCGACGAAGGGCGCGATCCTGGACGGGATGGAGGATCTCAGGGCTGATGGAATCGAGACGAATTTCTTGCAGATACGATATGTGAATCCGTTCCCGACAGACTTTGTTCAGAAGGTTCTCTCAAGTTCCCGACGCACGGTCGCAGTTGAGAACAACTATTCTGGACAAATGGCCGGTTTGATCCGCGAGAGAACCGGGATAGCCATAGACAGCAAGGTCGTCAAGTTCGACGGTCGACCATTCTCCCAGAACGAGGTTTATGAGGGCGTCAAGGACGTTGTTAGAGATGGTGCCAAGGAGGTCACACTGAGCCATGCTTGAGCTGAAAAACTATCGGACCCAAGTTCACAACGACTGGTGCCCTGGTTGCGGGGACTTTGGCATCGTAAACGCGATCCAGATGACTCTCTTGGAGATGCAGCTTGAGCCGCATCGGATCGGATTATTCTCTGGTATCGGATGCTCTGGCAAGACTCCCCACTTTGTCAACGCGTACGGTTTCCACACTCTGCATGGTAGAGTCCTGCCTATCGCCACGGGAGCGAAGTTGGCGAATCCTAGCTTGACGGTCATTGCTGTTGGTGGAGATGGTGACGGGCTGGGAATTGGGGCGGGACATTTCGTCAACACGGGACGAAGGAATCTCGACTTCACATACGTGCTTCACGACAACGGTGTCTACGGCTTGACTAAGGGACAGGCCTCGCCGACACTACCGAAAGGTTTGAAGACGAAGTCTATGCCTGCTCCTTCGATTGTTGAAGGTATTAACCCGATCGCGATGGCTATTGCTTCTGGATACACGTTCGTGGCGAGAAGCTACGCGCTTGACGTGAGACACTTGAAGGCGACTCTCCGCGCGGCGATTGAGCACCGTGGAAGCGCGTTCGTGGACGTTCTCCAGACTTGTCCGACCTACAATGACATCAATACGAAAGAGTGGTACGCTGGCGATGATCTTCCATCGAAGGCACCGCGGTTGTACAAGCTCGAGGAGACGGGTTATGATGGTAGGGTCGCGGACCCTACCGTGAGAGATGAGACTAACTCGAAAAAGGGAAATGCTCTGCTGAAATCTTTCGAGTGGGGCGAGAAGATTCCTATTGGGGTCTTCTTCAAGATGGAGGTTGCAACGTTTGAGGACCAGCTGGCCAACCGTATGCCTGCTCTGAAGGAGAAACCTTTCGTGGAGCATGACATTTACAGTCGAGACATTTCTCCACTACTGGACGAGCTAGCATAGACGAGGAGTCTTCCTACCGTGCCGGGCGATCCCCCGGGGGAGAAGAATGCCCTCAGACAGATGTTTTGTGTCGTGAGGATCAACTGCTTTTGACATTTTTTGGCGAGGGGTCTCGCCAGTTGAAACTGAACCGGGCGAGTCTTGTGAAATAAGGCGCAGAATCAGCATGTCGGCTCTCTTTGACAACGTGTAGCTCAACGTGCAGGTCAACGCGCAAACTGCGTGATCTCAAATCGCCTGCCCCGATTTCCGATCGGGGCTTATTCAGGGCGATTTTCCAGTGCTCACCGCTGGTTTACAAACTGTAGGGTATTCGTAGGTCCTGACCAGCGGTCCTGTACCCGAGTTTGATGGCTAGGGGCGGACGCCTCTTGTGCTCTGACTGTAGCCAGCGGCCACGGACCTTTTCTACCATCCGTAATGGAATCCCGAGTTCCTCACTGATTTCCTTCGAAGGCATCCATCTCTCAAGCCTCCATAGGATTGAGTCCAGCTTGCTGTACTCTAGTCCAAGCTCGTCTTCGGCGGTCTGTCCAGGCCAGAGCTCAGGGCTAGAGGGCTTTGAGAAGATTCTTCGCGGAAGTCCCAAGTGTCTTGCGATATCTCTCACTGCACTCTTGTACAGGTCCGCTATCGGTTGGATATCACATGCACCATCGCCATATTTTGTGAAGTATCCGAGCATAATCTCACTCTTGTCACCGGTGCCTACGACAAGCCCTTTGCTTGTGTTTGCAAAGTAGTAGAGGATCATTGCCCGGAGCCGAGATTTCACGTTCCCGTCGGCAATGACACTGTACATCATCTTTGACGGGTGAAGTACGGTTGCGGCGGCCTGTACGAGAGATGTCATGTCAAGAGTCTTGAACCTGATTCGGAACTGTCCCGCAACCTCCTGTGCGTCCTGCACGCTCTTCCGGCTTCTAGTTTCGGCCTCGGGAAGGCAGAGCCCAAGGGTCCTCTGTCCGCCAAGAGCTTTCGAGCATAAAGCGGCCGTGACGCTTGAATCGAGCCCGCCGGACATACCGATTACGAGATGTCTCGCGCCTATTCTTTCAGAATGTGTTCGGAGAAATCGTACAATTCTGTCAACAGTCTCATCTGGGTCTCCGACGGAAAATGGATTGGCCCCCGCCCTCGAGCGCATAATCGTCCCCCGAGTAGAGGGAGGATAAAGCCCGAATGGTCTAGCTGACGATGCGTGAGTCTCGTTCTTCGGAGCCCAAGTTTCGGAAGAGAGTCGTAACTCGATCTATTGTCACGAAGGGCTCTCCTTGGAATGACGCTTCGCTAGCCGCCTCTTGCACGATGTTCTTCATGTCTCGCGGTGTAATTACGTACTGGTCCTTCACTATTATTCCGCGATCAGGAATCGATGCCTCGTACACTTGGCGTCGCGAGCGGATGATACGCCATATCTCATCGAACGCTTCCTCTGTGAGTCCGCCGTCGTACTTCGAGATTGACGGGTCAACCTCGACCTTGGACAAGTAGAAGTCGAGTATTCTCTTGACCTCTTCCCTGGTCTTTGGTGGCGGCACGTAAATTATCCGTTTCATTCTGTCCATAAGCGCAGGGTCGATGACGCTGGGATAGTTAGTAGCGAAGATTACTGCGACGTTCCGGTTGACGTGGAATCCTTCACCGAGCTCTGTCAAGATCTGGTTGAGCATTCCTTGAACATCCCGTCCCGCATCAGTAGTGGCCTCCATTCTCGCCCGGCCAATAGCATCTGCCTCGTCGATGAACAGGACGGTTGGGGCAGATTCTCTTGCCAGCTTGAATACCTCTTTGACATTCTTGGCAGATTCTCCGAGCCACTTTGAGACTATTTCGTAACTCTCTATCTTCAGGAAACTGGTGTGCTGCCCGTGTTTGCTGATCGTTCCCGCCACTGCCTTAGCCATGTAGGTCTTGCCTGTACCTGGCGGTCCGAATAGGAGAACTGATCCCGCCTCTTCCAACATTCGGGGGTCTCGAATGATCTGTTCCCTTCTAGTCCTTGTTTCCGGGTCCAATATCCATTCTATGGCTTGTCTCAGGCTGAGCAGTTCCTTGCCCAACCCAACTATGTCTTCATAGAAGACCTTCGGAGCTTTCTCAACTTGATATTCGAGGAGACTCCGGTCCCTCATTCGTTCTATAACATCGACGATAACGCCCTTCGTTGGGGATAATACCGCGTCGACGCTTGTGTTTACTTTGTCTCTTACTTCGGGCGGGATACTCACCTGAAATGCTTGACCGCCTGAGAGTCGGACGAGAGCCGTGTCTCCTTTTACCTCTTCTACGGTGCCAATGGGGCGCATTCCCTGCTTGAGCTCCTCCATTAGATTGTGGTAGCGTCTGAGTTCAGTTTGGAGATATTCTATCTGGCGTTCCTTTCGCGTCAGCTCTTTCTCAAGTTCAAGCGCTGGAGGATATTCTGGCGCGTTTTGCTCAGCCATGCCAGGGTCTAACTACTCCTTCTCCGACCGGAGATAAATAGATATGGGCTATCATGATCAAGCTCAAATTATGTGCTTGGTCCCGTGGTCAATACATGGGGCCTGCTATGGAGTCGGGAAGATGCCAATCCCTAAGTTGGTTATTAGAAGGCAAGGAATAGAGAGAGTCTGCAGATCAGACACTTGCCTCTCGGACGAGTAATAGTGCGGAAGGGATTTTTGGTGGTGGTGCTAGCTTTTCGAGATTATTGTGTGACGCCGGGCTTTCTCAATAGAAAGCCAAGTCGGGGAAGTTTGAGTTGAATACCTCTCCCGCCGACGATGTCGAAACGTACTAGCCGAGGAATTATCTGACGCCGATCCATTTTCCGGACCAGCAAGTATCTGTGGAGCATCTGGTTCTCCTCAACCATCCTCAGTTCGACAACTCCATCGACTAGGCTTTCCACCTTTCTGAATAGTTCTGGGTGAACACTTCCTGTGGAAAGGGTCACGATTAGTTTTCCTCCTGCTTTCTTGACTTTTGCTGCGATGCTCTGGATGAAGCTGATCGCATGTTTGCTCTCTGTCTCGCTGAATATTGGAATGAGAGAGTCGAGTAGTATGGTTACTTGTCGGTAGCCCAGTTTCTCCATTAACGTTGTAAGGTAGATACTCACATTTGTCAGGTCGTACGGCTGCGGAACTACCCCTTCAGTTACGCCCGCGGTGGCCGAGTAACAGTCCATTATCTCGAGCTTGTTCATCAACTGATATTTTCTCGGGTCCCAACCAAACTCGTTCATCCTCTCCGTTATGTTCGCAGGGAACGTGTCATAGGTTACTATGATGCACGGCCTAGACCGAGTTAGCTCGTCGTAGAGTATCTGTTGTGCAAGTGTTGTTTTCCCACTGCCAGGGTCTCCTGCGATCAGGATTGAGGAGGCATCTGGAAGGCTTCCGCCCACTAGATTATAGAAATCCTTGAAAGGTGTGGATATTTTCTCCAAGTACTGATTTGCACCCCGTGTAGCCGACCAGTTCTTCCCAGTCGCTATTGGCTTAGCTCAGCGACGGGGGGTATGAATGGGGATTGTAACTACCTTCAACTTTGTTGAAGTACACTTCGCGCGGCACTGTTACCGAAGAATTAATCAATTATGCTCCATCGTATTGCGCACCCTGTAAGAAGGGACTAGCAAGTTGAAACTTGTTTCATATGTCCTGATACAGCTCGCACCAGGGACAACTAAGACCGCGGCGGAGGCTATCTCCAAGATCAAAGGTGTGAAGATGGCTCATGCTGTCACAGGACCATTCGATGTCATCGCTTTTGTTGAAGTTCCAGATCTTACTACGCTTTCGGACCTAATTCTCGCAAAGATTCAGAATATTGAGGGAGTCCAGAAAACTCAAACGGCTATTGTCGTGACGCCGGATGTGCTCAGGCCCAGTCTTCCACGAAATCGAAAGAACAAAAATTCTGCTTAAGGGACAGTTCGATAACTTCTGAACAAGGGGAAGGAGCTCGTCTTGGGGCGACGACTAGTCTGATTCGTTTTCCATCGAATCAGTCTTTGATCGCAGACGAGACTGAAGTTCGAGCAGGTTTTTGAGGATTAGGATGTCACCCAAGTCTTCCTTGTCTGTTGAGCTCTGATCGTTCTCGTCTGGTCGCATAGAGGCTCTCTTTTCGTTGCCAGTATAAGTGTTATCAATACTCAAACAGCACGCATGTTGATCTAAAATGGGTAAGCCTCGGCAGACTAAGAAACCTAAGAAAAAGAAAGAGATGTAGTGTCTTCCGCTAGATAGTTGGCGGAGGCGGGGGTTTCCGCACCTTGATGGCGAGGAGTATTAGGAAGAACGCTAGCCCGAATATTGTCAGAAGAACGATCGCCGACGTGGTTGTGCTGGTTGCTGTGCTGCCAACATTTAGTTGAACCGTAGCTGTTGGACTGGTGATGGCGTTTTCAGACAGGGGGCCGATTCTTTGGTTCTGATACTCTACGCTTAGTTGGTAGGATCCTTGGGGTATCACGCCGATCTTGGCGTCGCCTTTGCTATTAGTGACGATGCTTCTGCTCGTCTGGTTAACGAGCGTGATTGTGACATTGGCTCCGCTGATTGGATTATTGTTATTGTCGATTACGAACTATTGCTGGGTAAGCTTGAAGGGCGATTGTTTTTGTCGCTGGACCGCTTGTTAGGTCGAGAGTTTGTCCGGAAGGCGTTATTCCGACGGTCCAACCTTCCCAGGTCGCTCCAGTCAACGTGTAGAGATCGTTTGACAGAAATCCTGAATACTGGGTGATCGTGGTCGTTCCGCCTGTTTGCCCGGACAAACTGACTGACGAGGGAGCTGGACTCAATGGGTTGCCCGATGCGTCGTTGAATGAGAGTGTGTATTGGAATTGTTTGTCAAATACAGCCGTGAAGCCCGCCGTGCTAGTGTAATTGTAGATAATTCCGTTGCTCGAAGGAGGCGGAGGAATGACCAGCATCTGGCCCATTGTCCAGATGCATTGGCCGCCCGGACATGCATTAGTTCCATAATAGTTGGCCCAATCTTTCCAGACATAATGGCCTCCTGTTGACGCTCCAGTGAAGCTGGAGTTCATCACTCTGATAGTGACAGCTGTATTATTGGCGAACGTGAGGGATGCTTGAGGAAGAGGAACTCGGCAGGTGTGTGAACCGCAGTAAAAGCCGGTGTTCGCTGTGCTTGTGTTATTGTCAATCTCGATCCAAATGGTCCCATCGCCTGCTGAAACATTCGAGCTGACAGTCACTTGGCAACCTGAAACACAACCGGATGTGGCGTATACGTTTCCGATGAGAATCGGAACTAGAAATGAAGCGAGTAATGTGAAGAGTATCACTGGGGCTCTTGCTTTCACTGTAAGCCTGGCCTCGACGTTGGTCGAGAAACCGGAGTTGTAGGCTTAGAAGCTCTTGAACCATCAGCCAAGGAGGCGGAGTAACATGGCGCTTAACAGCGCTCGCCTTCCACTCGGTTCTTGATAGGCAGAAGTACAGTCGTTTCGCCTGTAGGTCCTTACGCGATCTTTTACGACGTTGTTTTATATCGTCCATCCAGAAAATAATCAGCGAACATTATGACGGTTCAGCTTCAGAAGATGAAGATGCTCGTTGCCGGGGAGTGGAAGGACAGCGCCACCGGCGCCAGATCGTCTATTCTTGATCCTTCCAGCGGGGAAATCATTGCCGAGGTTCCTAGGGCGTCTAAACAGGACGCCAAAGCTGCCGTTGATGCGGCTAGAGCAGCTTTCGGTTCTCCTGAATGGCGGGACATGGATTCCGGGAAGAGGGGTAGGATTCTCACGAAGCTAGCAGGTTTGGTGAGGGAGAACTCGGATGAGCTGGCTAGGCTGGAGACGTCGAATGAGGGTAAGACGCTCCGGGAGTCAAAGGGTGATGTTGCGTGGGCGGCCAGGGCGTTCGAGTATTTCGCGGGACTCGCCGACAAGATTGAGGGCGAGACGATCCCGGTTCCACCTAAGCGGTTGAATTATACGCTGAAGGAGCCGTTGGGTGTTACAGTCCATATTGTTCCTTGGAATTATCCGATTGCCTTGGCCTCTAGAAGCCTAGCACCTGCACTAGCAGCCGGCAATACCGTTGTTATGAAGCCCTCTGAGCTTACCCCTCTTACAGCGCTCAAGATTGGTGAACTGGCCCTAAAGGCTGGAACTCCAAAGGGTGTCATGAACGTGGTGACGGGTTCAGGGTCGGAGGTTGGATCAGCGTTGGTTTCTGACAAGAATGTCGACGGAATAGTGTTTACTGGCTCTGGCGACACGGGTCGTCA
>VBBB01000079.1:24131-24639 GCA_005882955.1 Candidatus Bathyarchaeota archaeon
GCACGTGGTAATGGAGCTTGGAGGCAAGAATCCTGACATTGTTTTCGCGGACGCTGATCTTCAGAGAGCAGTCAAGGCGGTGAAAGATGGGATCTTTACCAACGCCGGACAAATGTGCTGGGCAGGATCTCGCGCATTCATACACGAATCCATCTACGACGGTTTCGTCAAAGACTTGGTGGCGAAGACCTCCGCGATGAAGATTGGACCTGGAAGAGAGGAGACGACGGAGATGGGTCCCTTGGTTTCAAAGTCGCGCCAAGAGACTGTCCTGGGCTATGTCAAGGACGGAGTCTCGGAGGGCGCGAAACTACTGTATGGAGGCAAGAGGCCTAGCGATCCAGGCTCGACAAGGGAAGCTTTCTCGAACCGACGATCTTCGCTGACGTCACGGGCGAGATGAAGATTGGTTGTGATGAGATCTTTGGTCCCGTGTTGTGTGTGACGAAGTTCAAGAATACTGACGAAGTTGTGGCCATGGCGAACGAGACGGACTACGGTTTGTATG
>VBBB01000080.1:0-7497 GCA_005882955.1 Candidatus Bathyarchaeota archaeon
CATTCCAGCCAAGTTGAACAGAACTAGAAAGTATGAGAATTTTGCCGACTCGCCTATTCCAAGGATGTTGAGGCTCATCAGAAAGAGTATCGCGGCTGCGGTAGCCCCACCGATCAGTAGTGGCGCATTGAGTTGGGGAAAAAAGTAGCCTAGATAGCCTATAGCGGCAAGAGAGGAAATCGCGGTAGTGACGACGTAATCGAGAAGGAGTGCCCAGGCTGCGAGGAAAGCGATGTTTCGTCCGAATGCTCTTCTAGCGTATACGAAAGCGCCTCCGGCCTGGTGGTAGGAGCTGGCGAGTTCTGCGTAGCAGAGGGCTGTAAGAATGTAGGCTGTTGTCGCGAAGAGGTAGGCGTATGTTGCGGCCGCGCCTGCGTATATCACGACGAGGCCCAGGGTGAAGTAGATCCCTTCTGCTACGTCGGCGTAGCCGAAGGCGAAGTTGCCCAGGATACCAATGTTTCGTCTAAGTCCTTGTCTTCTGCGCCCGGCAGGTCTCTGGGCGGGCTGGGTCAAACAGAAGTTCCTCAGTCATCTATGGGCGCTGAAACAGCCGGGTCCCCTCAAGTGCTATGATATTTGAGGCTATTTGGGCTTAGTTTCTCTTTGAGAGGAGTTCGTAGAATTTCTTCTGGACCTCAGAAATTATCTGGTCCCGTTTGGCAGGGTTGGCGATCTGTATTAGGAGGACAAGTCGGGTCTCCTGTGGGGTTACTTGGCTAACTCGGACCTGGGGGATCGTGTCTGGGAGTAGGTCGACCTTGATGTCCTCAGCGATGTGTAGCAGTTGATCCTGAATCTTCGCCAGGTCTATCTCTGCGCTGACTGCGACTGGTATCTGGATGCGGAGGGCTCCTGAGCGGGTGCGGTTAATGACAGATCTTCTCAACAATGTCGAGTTCGGGATGATGACTATTTCGTTGTCTGGTGTAAGGATCTTTGTTTGTATCAGATTTCTCTCGATTACTCGTCCGTAGTAGTCTTGCACTTCGATCCATTCTCCTACCTTAAACGGCTGGAATGTGGACACGAACTGGGACGCGGCCATGTCAGCAAGAATGTTCCTGTAGGCCACGATCATCGCGAGACCCCCGAGGGAGAGCAGCGCGACTAGTAGGAGTATGTTGACGTTGAGTGTGTTGAGTATGTAGAAGGCGCCGAATATCCTGATGGACCACGTTCCTATCTGCTGCAGGCTGACTATCAATCCAGATGGGACAGTGCCTGCTATTCTTGTAATGATGCTCCTGTACACCCGGACGACTGAGTAGGTGAGTACGAGAATGAGTATTATGGTGAGGATCTGCTCGGCGGGCGGACTGGTGAACAGGTCGAATATGTTGGAGGCCACTCTTTGTCCAGCCCTACCCCGAAGGGTGCTAGGCTGTTTCGCTTGACCTTAAGAGTTCCACGGTTCGCGCGACAGATGGTGCGTCGCCTAGTAGCAGAACCTTGTCTCCGGATTTTAGTTCGAGTTCGGGTTCGGGGAAGACGTAGCTGCTGTCTCTACACACCAGGGCGACTCTGCATTTCTCTGGCATCTGTATCTCATGGATCTTCTTTCCGATGAGTGTCGCGTTGAGCGGAATTACTGTCTCAGCAACTCGCAGGTCCAATTCCGATCGGTACATGAGCGTGACCGCGCGGTCTCTCTCTAGCATGTTTTCGAGATCCTTGAGGGCTAACTCGGCCGGGCAGATGACCATGTCAGCCCCAGCCTCCCTCAACCGTTCCTTGTTCTTGGGACTGTTTGCCACAGCGATAATGCGGGGAACGCCAAACTCTTTCTTCGCCTGTCTGGTTGCAGCCAGGTTGACTCTGTCGTCGTCCGTCGTAACTATGACAATGTCCGCTTGTGAGGCCTCTGCCAGCTTGAGAACGTCAGGCTTGGAGCCATCTGCGTTTAGAATTGTAGCATCGGAGTTGGTGGATGCTTCCTTGCAGCGCTCCTGCTTCTTCTCTATAACGGTCAGTCGATTGTCATCGCTGCTCGAGAGGTACCGAATGAGATGCATTCCAATCCTCCCAGCTCCGATGATTAGCGCTCTCAACTAATTCCCGGCTCTTCTGATTGTAAACACGACTATTCTAGATGACCGTCACCGACCCCTCGGATTGTAATAACCTTAGGGTTGATCAAGGCTCTACCGACGCTCGGGGCTTCATGTGCAGATCGACACAAATCGCCCAGAATGCGCCTTGATTGGAAATCGGGGCAGGCGATTTGAGATCGCGACTTTTTCGCGTTGACCTCTACGCTTAATCCGCGATCTCGAAAACGTCGGATCTACGCATTCTACGCCCTGAAGTGTGAGACTCGCCCAGATCAGTTTCAACCGGTGGGACCCCTCGTCGAAAAATCTCAAAAGTAGTTGCTCCTCGCGACACAAAACCCGACTCTGGGAGGGAATTAACAAAGAGTAGTCTTTTCTCCATCGGAGGCCTTCAGAAAGGAAATCCGCGGACTGTACCATTTGAAACCGGACAATCGCAGAATAAGCTTAGGTCGGAAATCTAAGACAAGCGTTTCTAGATCCCGAGACTTTCACGAAGAGCCATAGACTCGATTTCCACTCTGAAAAAACGGTCAACCGTTCCATTCTGTGCCGCGAATTACAGGAATCGCCTAGCTTCATCTAGCGGGAGCCTTCTAGAAAAAGGGGTAGGAATTTTGTTTCCGCGACACGAGAGTGTTCAAGAGAACAGATCATCCCTTGATGATGTGTTTCGAGATTATCAATCTCATTATTTCAGAGGTTCCTTCGCCGACCGTGTTGATTCTAGAATCTCGCCAGTGCCCGTGCACATCGAACTCGCCTGCATATCCATATCCTCCGTGTATCTGGATCGCCTCGTCGCAGGCTCTCAATCCATGCTCGCTAGCGAAGACCTTGGCTTGGGCGGCTTCTGACTCGAACGGTTTCCCTTGGTCCTTCAAGTATGCAGCCCGGTAGACCATCATCCTCGACGCGTTGATATCCGTCAGCATATCGGCGAGCTTGGACTGTATCATTTCAAACTCTGAGAGCGGTTTGCCGAAGGCAGTCCGGTCCTTGCTGTACTTGACAGCCTTGTCAAAAGCAGCCCGAGCTATCCCAGTGGAAATCGCTCCGACAGTCACTCGTCCCCCAAACAGCATCTTCTTTGCATACTCGAAGCCTTCTCCCTCGGTTCCTACGAGGCTCTCCTTGGGAACATGAGCATTCTCGAAGACAACTTCTGCGGTAACCGAGCCTCTGTAGCCCAGCTTGTCAATATGTTTACTAGACTTCGCAGATTTTGCGTCGACGAGGAATGCTGAGGGTCCTTTGGAAGTCTTGGCGAAGAGGAAGTAGAGCTGGCAGAAGCCGCCGTTGGTGGTGAACATCTTCGTACCATTCACCACCCACTGTCCACCTTCGAGACGGGCTGTGGTCTGCAGATTACGCGCGTCTGATCCAGCGCCGGGTTCGGTTAGTGAGAAGCCTGCGAACTTCTTACCGCTTATCATCTGAGGAAGATACTCCTTCTTCTGACTGGGATTACTGAATTGGCGAACTCCCTCACAACAAGTCCCGTGAATAGCTAGGGAGAGAGCTGTGCTAGCACATGCTTTCCCGCACATCTCCATCGCCGCGACGTAAATAGGCCAAGGAAGCTCTAATCCTCCGTAGTCTTTTGGAAAGCCCATGCTGGTGAATCCTTGTTCGAAGAGTTTCCGAATGTTCTCGCGAGGAAACTCTGCCTTCACGTCGATCTGACGGGCTGTGGGCTCGATCTCCTTCTCGAAGAAATCTCCCAACGACTCGAGGAGGAGCAGATAGTCTTCAGACGCTGACCCGTACATCATCTGAACGAGTTCTTTCTGTTCCGGACCAAAGAAACCGACCATCGAGACTCCCTCATCGTCGGCCCTTTCCTTGGTCCGTTTAATCTTTAGTACAACACGTTTTTCAGCACCGCACCGGCTTCCTCCTCTTGATCTTGACCAGCTGGCGATACCCGAGCGCGAGAACCCTGAGCATTATCGTTCTCGCTGTCGTCGGTATCATCTACTTCGGAGGAGCAAGCTCGAATCATAATTCAACTCCTGATAGACCCGTTTCTGGACAGCCTGTTCTGATCCCTCAGGGCCCCATGGGAGTGACAAGCGCTACGAGCAGCGACCCCTACTGGTTCCAAGAAGGCGCAATCGGCGACTCAAGCATCCAGAAGAGTGTAGGTGCGAGCGTTATGATAAGGACTGTATATGACAAGGTCAACAACGACGCTCATTCCTACTGGGTTGGTAGCATACTGGCCAACAATGCTTTCGTCCAGGTCGGATACTACAACGGCCTAACGACGACGAACCAGTACTACTGTTGCGCATGGTTCTACGAATTCTTCCCAGCAGGAAACACGAACTCTCCGCCAATAATTGGTCCCGCGGGTTCGGCCGGCCCTATCGGATCATGGCACACCTACACCATGAACTATACCGGAAATGGTGTTTGGTCTTTCTACATGGATAACCAGTTCTTAGGGTCCAGCCCAACGCAAGGACAACAGTACTATCTAGGAGCCGGCGACACCGACTCAGGGAGTCACTCGGCCGCGGTTCTTGCAGAGGTCGCACAGACTACGTCCAACACGGACGTTATTGGCCCTGCAGAATTCAAGAGTTTCATGTACGAAACGAACCCAGGAGCTTGGCAGTTGGTCCAGGTCGGAAAGGTCCACATTGGATACGGCGCAACTAGCTCCATGACTCTTCCCAATCCCTACACCGCCACTGAAGTGTTTGGGCTGCAAAACGACTTTTTGACGGGTAGTGATATTTCATATCCTACAGATCAGTGCGGGAGCGGCGTCTCTAACGGCTCAAACTTGTGGTCGACAATAGCGTTGTCGTGCGTTGGAAACAACTGGAATCTTCCGCCGCTTTCCTTCGTCGATACGGATGGGAACAGTATCACTCCAACCTGGGTCTCCCTATCTGACTCAACATCTGGAAGAGAGATATTCCTAACAACCTACAACAACCAACAGATTCCCAGTCCGTCAGGGCAGTGGACGATCAACCAGGTCTCGTGGCGCGCCACTAACGTGGCAACCGGAGAGGTGGTCAACTCAACCGCGAGCAGCCAGATTGTCCCGACAAATGTCTTTTCGGTCACGATGCACGTGGTCGGATACTTCTACTCACTTCCAGTCAAGAACACGACGGTCATAATGTATCTACCAGACTCAACCAACGAGACAGTGAGGACTGACGATAATGGCCGGGCAGTCTTCACACAGCTGCCAGCTGCCAATTACACCTTTCATATCAATGTACCATACGGAATATCTTCAACGACGACGCAGAGCATAAGCAATCCCGGGTCTCTCATAGCCAAAGTTTTCAGTCTTCCAGAACTGATCACACTAATCATACCGCCTATACTAATCGCCATTGTGGTAGCAGTCGCTGTCGCGAGAAAGGAGAGGCAGAGGCAAGCGATGATTCAAGCACAACCGATCCCAACACCGGCTTTCGGTTCGAGCTTCTGCCGGTCATGCGGGCAGCCGCTCTCGCCCACCGCTAATTTCTGCACTAGTTGCGGTACACCACGAATAATGACGCAGTGACCATTTTTTTCTCGCGGAAGTCTTATAGTAAACAGTTCATCGCCGATTTTCCTGATGGATTCTTGCCCTTCCAGATAGGAATCGTTGGGGTAGGCTACGCAGGCTTCGACTCAATGACCCCCGGACTCTCAACCCGAGAGCTGATGTTTGAAGCTGCAACTCGCGCATATGAGGATGCGGGAATAGACCCTCGAAAGGATGTTCAGAGCTTCGTCTGCTGTACCGAGGATTTCTGGGAAGGAATCAGCATCACCGACGAGTACATGCCCGACCAGTTGGGCGCGGTTCTACGACCATTATGCACCATCTCCTCAGATGGAATAATCGGACTAGCTACAGCCTGTATGCACATCATGTCCGGCATCGCTGATGTCGCGGTCGTAGAATCTCACAGCAAGATCTCCGATGTCGTGAACCCGAATGAAATAGCCAGTTTCGCCTACGACCCAGTCTATACTCATCACCACTTCGACGCGGATCCCAGATTCCTCGCAGGAATGGAGATGGCTCGATATCTCAAGGAGACCGGCACCAAGAGAGAGTCCTGCGCCCAGGTCGCGGTCAAGAACAAGAAGAATGCTCTATCAAACCCTCGAGGGGTTCACGGAGCTAACATTGACAAAGGAATAGTGATGAACTCACAGGTCGCCGCCTCCCCCTTGACCGAACTGGAGTCAAGTAAGGGAATCGACGCCAGCATCGTTTTCGTACTGGCATCCGCCCAGAAGGCCAGGAAACTCGGAGACCATACAGTCTGGATAAGGGGGATTGGATGGAGTTCCGACACGCCTGTTGTTGAAGACCGGAATTTTGCAAGGGCGGAGTATGTCGAACAGGCAGCGGGCAGAGCCTACAAGATGGCTAACGTCAAAAGTCCTGCTAGTTATTTCGACCTGGCCGAGGTTGATGATACCTACAGCTACAAGGAGCTGCAGAGTCTGGAAGCCTTGAAGCTGGCAGCCAAAGGGAAGGCAGGTAAGCTAGTTGACACGGGGGCCTTCGACACTGATGGAAGATTGCCAGTCAACGCATCAGGCGGCTCTCTGGGAGTGGGACACTTGCTGGAGGCGACTGGACTCCATCGGACGCTAGAGGCAGTTATGCAACTGCGAGGACAAGCAGGCCGAGTGCAGGTTCCAAGAGCAAAGAGAGCCCTGGTCCAGAGCTGGAGGGGCATACCCACTGCCACGGGGGCAGTAGCGGTGCTAGGAAACTAGGAGGAGTCTGTGATGAAGAGACGAGTTGCGATTGTAGGCGCTGGAATCACCCTGTTCCGACGTCGGATGCTGGAAAGCCCGAAGGAACTCTCCTTCGAAGCATCGAAGATGGCCCTAGACTCAGCGGGTCTGACGCTCAAAGACATACAGTCCGTGGTCTCAGGCTCCGCGCCAGACGCCTTCGATGGAGTGCACATGAAAGGAGAATACTATCTTGACGGAATGGGAGCTATCGGAAAGCCCCACGAACGCGTCTACGTTGGGGGTGGAACAGGAGTCTTCACACCGATCGGCGGCTGGTGGAATGTAGCGTCCGGAATGTACGACACGGTCCTCTGTGTCGCGGAGGAGAAGATGTCGCCTCTACACCCTCATCCACAGTATGCTTTCTGGAGTATCTTTGACCAGATCCTTGAACGTCCGCTCGGTACCACACTGCTCTGGATCTTCTCGCTAGAGATGCGGCGGTACATGCACAAGTATGGAATAAAGGAGGAAGAGATCGCGGAGGTAGCTGTGAAGAACAAGGGCAACGCGGTCGATCACCCTTCCGCACAACTAGGAGCCAAGATCACAGTAGACGATGTGATGCGATCTGAACCCATCTGTGAGCCGGTCAAGAGACTGGACGTCAGTCCCCCCAGTGATGGTGCAGCCGCGGTGATTCTTGCGTCCGAGAAGGTTGCGA
>VBBB01000080.1:7530-8094 GCA_005882955.1 Candidatus Bathyarchaeota archaeon
GACGCATTGGACCAACAGGGACTTGGCATATCCGGAGTACGTTGAGAAGGCGGCCAAGATGGCCTACAAGATGGCGGGCATCAAGAACCCTCGGAAGGAGATTGACATTGCCGAGCCTTACGATCCCTTTGACTACAAAGAACTCCACCATCTAGAGGGGCTACAGCTCGCTGGCAAGGGAGAGGCTCCGAAGATGACTGTTGATGGAGTAACACAGCGGGACGGCGACCTCCCCGTCTGTCCCTCCGGTGGACTATTGGGAGTTGGGAATCCCATCGCAGCGGCTGGCATGATGAAGATCTGTGAGCTGTTCTGGCAATTGAGAGGAGAAGCGGGAAAACGGCAGGTCAAGAAGGACGCCCGGACAGGCGTTGCGCAGGCGTGGGGAGACCTGATGCAAGTAGGTACTGTAGCAGTGATGAGGTCATAGAGTGGGCAAGAAATGTCTCAGAAAATAACAAGCTATCCGGGTCACGAGATCACGCCGGATGAGTTGAAGGAAGGAAAGTACCTCGATGTCCAGTACAAGTTCGTGCCCCGATACAGCTGGGCCGCAGGGGTCGC
>VBBB01000138.1:0-4047 GCA_005882955.1 Candidatus Bathyarchaeota archaeon
AGGGGCCTACAAGAAACCCGTCCTCTAGACGGCTAGTTTCTCAGCAAACATACTCTGGCTTCATTCAGCGAGATCTTTCTCCGTGGCCGAAATAACAGGGTCAAAATTTGATGAGGAATCTGCCGGTGATGGGCTTTCGGTTCGCCTGACCGGTTTGTCTCTTGGAAGGACCAGCACGAGGACGCCGGCACCTATGAATATCACTACAAGCAAGAGCTCCCAAACAGGATAAACGGGAGATGCCGGCACCGGTTGTCCAACCGCCACTAGAGGGCAGAGGCAACCAGAAGGGGCGAATAGTAGCAATGAAGAGGCCAAGCTGAACAGGATGAGGCTAAGGAGTATTCGTGGGATGTATTCGGGCTTAAGGGTCAACGCCAGGTCTCCAACAGCGCTGAATATGTTAGTATTCGTAGAGTGAGGTCAATATGGATTTTGTACGTTTCACTAGGACAAAAGTCCTACGAGGCTAGGCAAGGCTGTAACGGGCCTTCACATTTCTGGGCCCCGCTTGAAAGGTCCGGTAGGCGAAACGACGACGAACTGAGCGTTCAGTTTGAACCCAATCAACGCCCTTATACCGGACATGAGTAATTCTTGCGCAGACGGCGATGATTGGTCAAAGTTACTCGGACTACCAATGAGCGAGAAGGCATTTGCCTGAGCCGTCGATATTCTACTGAACCATCTACTCGAGAGTAGACTGTGTCAAGTCTCGAATTATGTTCCCTAAGGTCTTCCATGAACGGCGGACGATCGGTGGAAAATCTCCGTGATCAGAATAATAGTCTCGCAAGAATTTGACCGTTAAGGCATCATGGGCGTAGCCTGAACCTATCTCTCCGTATTCCTTTTTGATCTCTTCAATCCTATTGTCTCGGTGAACCTTTGCCATTATGCTGGCTGCGGAGACTACGGGATAGTTGATGTCGGCTTTGTGTTCTGAGACTATTCGCGGAGTGAAGGAGAGGCAGTCAAGTATGTTGTTCTTGAAGCGTTCCGTCCGAGTGTCGGACGAGTCGACATACGCTAACTCGGGTCTCAACTTCTCAATGACCCGCGCCATCGCCTTGGCTTCCAGCAGATTCAACCTCTGAAACTTAGGTGCTCGATTCACTATCCTATCCAATTCCTCGGCACCTAATTCGACAACGTGATAATCATCAACAACGCTTGGAATTTCCTTGGAGAGACGGGTCCTCGCGGATGCGACGAGCTGCTTCGAATCTTTCACGCCGAGCATCTTCAATCTGTCAAGCTTCGCTTCCTCGATTATCACTCCAGCAATGACTAGGGGGCCGATTACTGGGCCTCTTCCGGCATCGTCGACCCCGCAGACTCTCACGAGGCCCACCTTCTAGGCTCACGAATCCAGTCGTCGACCTGACGTATTATCTTGCGATAGATCGATTCACGATTCTCTTTGGTAATCTCCCAATGCACACTCTTCTGCCACGTTTTCTCGACTTCCGGATAGCGCGAGCCAAACTTCACCGTAGCGATAACCGCTCTGTTTCCGTCCAGGACCCTGGAGATATTATTTCTGAAGGAAGCGCTTGTCATTTCCATCGGGCCGATCTCGTCTACGATAACCAAGTCTGCGGGTCCTTTCATTGAACGTTCCAACGCAGCGACCCCAATCTTCTCTAGGTCTTCAGAAACTACGACGTAGGATCCGACTCTTGGCCCTACCGTGAGATCTTTCTTGGCAAGCCATCCTTCCTGGCCGGATGAGAGGTCAGTTATCATGAAGCCCGTTCTTGCACTTCCCTCGCGCACCTCGCGAGTTGTCATTCCTTCAATTTTCAAGCCACTCGCTGAATAGTGCTCGTGGATCCGATTGACGATTGTCGTCTTGCCAACTCCAGGCCGACCAGTCAGCAATATGACTCTCACCCAGTCGGCCCCATGCGCGATTGATGCCATCGGGCCTTGAAGCCAAGTCCTAGGAAGTATATTTCGGAGGCTTCCGGTCTGCTGGCCTTCGGCTTCAACAATCGGCTCCTCTCGAAGAACAGTGCCGCGTCGTCTTGGAGCTTTTTCCGTTCGGGGCCCTCAAAGAGCTTGATGAGCACGTTTCCATGATGATCCAAGACCTTCTCAGCAATCTCCAATGCTCTTCGAGCCAGGTCCACTTGTCTCGCATGGTCTACGTCCCAAGCCCCAATGATAGAGGGGGCGAGGTCCGAGAGAACGGTGTTCGCTGGTCCCCCCAGCTCAGCGATGATACGATCGGGCACATCTTCCGCATAGACATCCATTTTCAGGAGCTTGACATTTGGTGAGTGTAGGGGTTGAATCTCCTTGATGTCAATGCCTAGCACAAGCCCTTCAGGTCCAACCGTTTCTCGTGCAATTTGCAGCCATCCTCCGGGCTGGGCTCCGAGGTCTACAACTTTCTGACCCGGTTTTACAATTCCATAGGTCCTGATGGTCTGCTGGAGCTTGTAGGCGGATCTGCTTCGGTATCCTCGAATCCGTGCGAGCCGATAGTACTGGTCCTTCCTTCTCTTGGCCAGCCAGGTTCCTGTCATGACATGGTATGACTTCTAGCTAACGCGTGATCCGTCAGGAACATCTCTCTCTATACCCAGCAGAGCTAGTTTGTCTCCCTCCGCGGCTGCCAGAAGCATTCCTTCTGACTTCTGCCCAGCAAACGTGGTGGGTTTCAAGTTGGCAAGGAAGATTACTCGTTTGTGAAGCAACTCCTCCGCTTTGTAGTAATCAACTAGGCTTGTGGCTGTCTGTTTTCTTCCGTGGATCCCGAGGTCGACGACGACCTTGTAGAGCTTGTTGGTTCGAGGAACACGGGACACTTCGATCACCGTTCCGACTCTCATCTCAAACCGTTTGAATTCATCAATCGTGACTTCCCTGGCCGGATCGTCCATGTTTTGCAGTCCAGTCATGATCGCGATTTAAGACTTGGAAACTAGCTCTTCAAACGTGGACCCACAATCACAGTCGACAATCGAGAACTGTCGAGATATTTCTTGCCCATTGTCATCAAGTCTTCCCGTGTTATCTTGGAGAAGAGCTGTCGCCTCTTGACAAAATAGTCCAGCCCAAGATCAAAGTGAGCCAAGTTATGGCTGGTCCTTGCGATTCCCTCTGTCGATTCCAACTCCATCAGTGCAGATCCCAACTGGTTCTGTTTAGCATCCGCCAACTCTTGCTCCTCAACCAATTCTTGGCGGACCCGTTCAATCTCTTCCTTCATCAACTCCAAAGCCTTCGCCACATTACGAGGGTTCACCCCGGCGAGACCAGTCCAGCTCCCACCGAGACTTCCCGCGTTGACGAAAGACGTGCAGGAATAAGCTAGCCCCTCCTTGTCTCGGACCCGTTGTCCCAGCCTCCCCATGAAGCCCAATTCGCCCAAGATGACGTTCAACAGGTTCAACGGTTCATAGTCAGGTTCGGTTCGGGAGCACGCAACTCCACCGATTAGGATGTCCGCTTGCGTCTTGTGCGGCATTGCGATGTCTCTCTTCGTACTCTTGGAAACTAGAGTTGATGAGGCATTCTTCTTCGTCCCGTTGTTCCTCTTTTCGTTCCTCGTTTCGAAGGTCCGAGCAGCCCAGCTCACGACTTCGTCCTTCTTGAACTGTCCTGCAAACGCGATGAGTGTCGGTGCGTGGCTGATCACATTCTCGAAATAATCCTTGACATCCGACCTGTCAAGGTCCTTTACGGTTTCTGCGGTTCCGAACCTGTCCTTCCTATATGGATGCCCGGGTGGGTAGACTAGTCTCTGTAGCTCTCTCATGCCGCGTCGTGTCGTGTCATCGTCTCTGAGCCTAATGTCCGTGAGGAGTCCCACTCGTTCTCGTTCAATGTCTCTTGGTGAGAGAGCAGGTCTGGTTAGACAGTCTTCTACAACTCCGAGGACCCGTTTTGTCCAGGGGCTTGTCATTCGCGCTTGGAAGATGATGCTGTCTTGGGAATTTCGGAAAGAAACCGCCGCGCCGACTGATTCTAAGAGATCCGCGATCTTGACTGCTCCGAGCTTCCGGGTTCCTCTGATAAGGAGACGTGTGGTAAGTT
>VBBB01000138.1:4058-9752 GCA_005882955.1 Candidatus Bathyarchaeota archaeon
GAATGCTACCGTGAACCGCTACGGTCGGATGATTCGCGCTCTTGTACAGAAGACACTTGACTCCTGGACCGGCAGGCTGCTCTTCGACTAGCTTCGCTAGGTCGGTTTCAAGACCCATGGCTGTTCCTTACGCCAACGCATCGGCACACGGTCCGGTTCTGCACGGTCAAGTATTTCGCGGCTATCTCCGAGACCTTCGCGGGCGATATCTTCTCCAGCTCCTCAACGAGCCTGGCCATGGTCTCGAAGGATGTGATCATTTCGAAGATGCCTATCACGAAGCCCTGTCGGGCGACACCGTCAAGCGTATACGCGTACTGAGCCTTGATCTGCGCGATCGCCCTCTCAAGTTCATGTTTGCTAGGAGGAGTCTTCTGAATCTTCTCAACTTCCTCCATCAACACCTTCTCAGCTCTATCAATAGAAACGCCCTCCCATACCGTAACGTCCAATGCAAACACGGACGGATCGATCGTCGGCCAAAACTCCGAACTCGCCTCAGTCGCCAGCTTTCTTTCGACAAGCGCTTTGTGCAGTCTGGCGCTTCTTCCCGAGGATTGGCCGGGGCCGAATGCGAAGAGGCGAACTCCGCTCAAGATCGCGTCAAGCATCATCAGCCCGTAAACGTCCTCGCTTCCGAACCCGGGCGCATGATATGCTACTTTGATGTAGTCAGCCTCAGACGGGATTCGAACCTCGACTCGGCGCTCACCTGACTGAGGAGGCTCAGCGATTGTAGGATCACTGGGCCGATTGCTCTTGGCTAGTGGGCCGAAGTATTCTTGGATCTTGGGAAGAATTTTCTTTGGTGCGAAGGGACCCACTACGACTAGTAGAGCGTTTCCAGGAACATAGTAGCGCCGGTAGTGTTCGAAGAGATCGTCTCTCGTTATTTTCAAAAGGTCCGCTTTGAGTCCTCCTTCGGACCATCTGTACGGGTGGAATCTGAAGGCTGAAAGGAATAGTTCTTCGGAGGCCAAGAATTCGGGATCGTTCTCATTACCTTCGCGCTCCGAGACAACAACCGTCCTCTCCGACTCGACCTCTCTCGGATCGAAGGCGGCATTCATCATACGCTCAGACTCGATAAGAAGTCCCTTCTCTATCTGGTCAGCTGGAAGCACTTCAAAGTAGGCTGTGAAGTCCTTTGATGTGAACCCGTTGTATTCGCCTCCAACGCTGCTGACTATTCGTCCGATGTCGCCCTTGTGGAGTTTCCCTCCGCCTTTGAAGAGCATGTGCTCAACCCAGTGGGAGATTCCTGTTACGCCCGGTCTCTCGTTTCGAGACCCGACGCGGTATATGGCCCAGCAGCCAGATACTGGGGCGTTTGGTATTTCCCGGATCAGGACTTTGAGACCGTTGTCCAAGACGTGACGACTTACTTGCAGTTCTTTGAATAGAGAAATTGACTGAGCCAATTTGGTCAAGCCCTAGTGGTCGCTAGAAATCACTTCTGATGCTGCGTCGTCAGCTCCTCGTACTGTGATTCCGAGATAGCATCCATATCCAATAGTCGCTTGGCGAGTTCAGAAATCCGGGTGACCGAGTGAAGCTTCATGCCGGCCTTGAGAAGGTGTTCCCTTCCTTCCTCCTCGCGATCAACTAAGACTAGAGCGTCTTCCACTACTCCCCCTTCGGCCCTAAGGGTCTGTGCCGCGTCGAGAATGTTCTTGCCTGTAGTAATCACATCGTCTACGAGCAAGACCTTGTCACCGGGAGTCAGGAGACCTTCAACCATCTTCTCTCTACCATGATGCTTGACTTCCTTTCTCACATAGACTAGCGGCTTCGAGAGAGCGTAGGCCAAGACTGAAGCCCATGGCAGTCCGCCGGTTGGAATCCCAGCGATCTTTGCAATATCAGTGATAGTTCTCGCAGACTTTCCCAATAGTTCGATTGAGGCGTGAAACGCATCGGGAAAACTGGGGAGGATTCGCAAGTCGAGATAGTATGGACTGAGTTTTCCTCCGGAAAGCGTGAACATGCCAAACTTCAGAGCCCCGGTATGAACCAGAATCTTCGGAAGTTCTTCTTCAACTGGCTTGGGCATTCGTGTTGTCCTCGAATTTCTGCACGACAGAGGCGAGAGTCTCACCGCTGGTATAGCGATTTAAAGGCAAGCCCAAACGAACAATCAAGGCGGCCAATTTGGAACTCTGGATACCCTACGGCGAGACAGAGATTCCAGTCCGGGTCCCAGACGACAATTTCTACAGAATCCTGGAGCCCGCCAAGCCAATTGGGACGAGAGATGCTCCAACTATAATCGAGGAGGCTCTCGAAAACCCGATCAGGGGGCTCTTCCTCAAAGACGTGGTCAAGCCTGGTAACAGTGCTGGAATAGTCATTGATCCCATCGTTCCGGCAATCGCAAGGGACGAGGCGGCGAAGGTGCTGCGATCCCATCTCACCGCGCTGGGCATTGACAATGTGAGAGTTTTCATGCGAAAGCGCATGTCAAACGTGGTCCTCGGTGGCGAGGATCTCAAGATTATCGACCCTTCCCGGGCCTCATTCGCGGAACTCGGAAAGACTTCGGCGGGAACCAGTGTCGAGTTGGATCCTGACCTAGCCGCGTGCGAGGTCAAGATCAATGTCGGGCTAGTCATGCCTCACTTCGCAAGCGGCTTCACCGGAGGACCAGAAGCCGTCCTGCCAGGCGCGTCCTCGATCCATTCGATAGCAAAGAACCGGTCACTCTTGACAAAGGGTTTCCCAACATCATCATCCTCACCGGACAATCAGGTCTTGTCGGATTCTCTGGAAGCCTGCAAACTCGCAGGACCCTTCTACAGCTTATGCTTCATGCCCGACGGCATGGGGGGAGTCACTTCGGCATTCGCCGGAGAACTGGAGTCAGTGTTCAGGGAAGCAGTCCTACGCTATCACGAGGTCCACAGTCCAAAGATTGAACGCAAACTGGACATCGTTATCGTATCGGCGGGGAGCCTGCTGGGCGGGGACCTCTATCACGCGATAAGAGCAGTCTCCAATGTTCTTGGTGCCGTGAGGAGAGAGGGCACGATAATCTTGGTGGCAGAGTGTTCGAAAGGAATTGGCGATTCTAGCTTTTTGGAATACGCTCGGAGATTTCCCGAACGGAAAGAATTGTCGACCGAGTTGAGACACAGATTCAAACTTGGTGGACATGTCAACCTGTTCCTCCAAGAGGCCCTGGAGAAGTGCCGCGTTCAGTTAGTATCTATTCTTCCGGAACTATTTGTCCGAGACTCATTTGGGCTGAAACCTTCCCAGACTGCCTCTGAAGCGGTCCAGAAAGCGATACGAGTTGAAGGCAAAGAGTCTAAGATACTGATCGTTCCGAAGGGAGACTTTACGGTCCCGGTTATGGAATCTTAGACGACACTTAATAGAAATCCTACCAGACCGAGATGGACGCAAGATGCGCCTTAGCCTAGTACTTCCAGTCGCACTGATCGTGCTTCTCTCTGTCGTTCAGTTTCCGACAGTTCATTCTCAGTCTCCCCAGTTGATCCCTCAACAAGGTTTTGGACTGAACAGATCTGCGTCGCTCACGGTGAAGATTGTCTTTCTTGGAATCACGCCGGACGAGTTGAATTCGACCTACCTGAAGAGAAACGTCACCGTTCCGCCCCTGAAGTACCAGACGATTCTCGCGGGACCCTTGAATACTGGTGTGATTTTCAGTTTCAACTATCAGCTGGTATTCGCGGATAACTCAACAGTAAGCAGCTTCGCACGGTATCTCTCGTCGATTCAAAGAGAAGAGAACACTTTTTCGGGTCCTCTCACTCCCTCTGGGCTGGTCAATCCTTACTTTACGAATTCCTCGACGCTTTCCATGGCACAGAACTACTTCTACGACGCTGACAAAGTCGAATCTTGGCTAGGGTCCAACATGACCCTATTCGGAGGGAACCCAGTGTCAGGATACACACTATTCGTTGCCGACCTACATAGCTACAAAATCCCTTCATTCAATTACACAGAATACCAGAACTATGTTACGCCCTGTAGACCCTGCACACCGCAGGCAGTGCAGGCTCACTATTACAACAGAACAGTCACGGATCCGGATCTGGGTCTCGTGATGTATCGACACTTCATGACTGGCTGGGGTGGAAGTAGCAGGTTCTACTACATGGATCTCTCAGCTGGTCCCAGCTACTGGACGAACGAGCTTCCGGTTCAGGTTGCATCTCAACTCAGAGGAATCAGCACCAGCAACTATTATGGGAAGCTCTGGATGAGTAAGTTCGTCGGGTCCTACGTCTATGGCGCGGTCAACAACCTCTTCGCTCCCGACCAGCTCTATCCAGTAAATTACTCCCAGAACTACAACCTCCAACTGTTCGTTCTCGATAATCGGACCGCAGCCGAAATGTCACAGGGTCCGCAATTGACAGCGACTATCAACGAAACTATGATTCAGCAGAATTTGGCTAGTCTTGTCCCATTCGCCGGGGTAACTGTTCACATCAAGTTTGCAAACGTCACCGATTACCCCGGACTCGCCGCCATAATGGCTAATGCGACTACGAGCCTCAGAGATCTGATCTCTGGCCGGCCGATTGTGGATGGCGACTTGGTCTACAACTGGTTCACAACTAGCGGACTGGGTCACATTACGAATTTCATCAATGTAACCCGGACAACCTCGACAATTGATGTTCCAGCATTTCTCTTTGCTTTCAAAGGAAATTACACGTTCGGTGTTCCGGTCAAGGAAGACATTGGGTCGCCCAATATCTACGGTACGTTCGGAGGAGAGGCGTTGGGAGATATGGTTCTGATAGGATTGTCCCAGCAGGCCGACTTCACCATCGGCAACAACTCAACCTACGGTCAGGGTGGCAAGGGAGCGGGCTTCACACATGACGCAATTCACGAACTCGGACACATGATGGGCCTGAACCATCCTTTCATCTACGATTTGACAGAGGACTTTACGAACACCGTGATGGGATACTACGCTTACAGTCTGAACTTTAGTCAGTTCGACAGGGACTCAATCCTGCGGGGAGTAAACGATGAGCTGCTCTCCTTCGCCCTACAAGCCTTGTCAACAACCCAGAACACTCTCTTCAATGCAGGGGACATATCCATGGCTAACCAGAATATTGCGAAGGCAGAAAACCTGTACAACACAATGGACTACGCGGGCGCCGTACAGTATTCGTTAGCGGCGGCCGAAGATGCCAGCGCGGCTCAGCAGCTCGCCAACAGCGCCATCTCACCCGCCCTCGTCTTCAGCCTCATCGGAGTCGCAATAGGCACAGCAATCGGCATCCTACTCGGCTATCTGCTATTCCGGCGGAGTAGGCCAGCGGGAGTCCAGTATAATCGATGTCCCACTTGTCAGCAGCCTTTGAGGTGGGACCCGGCTCAAATGCGCTGGTACTGCGACAGATGCCAAAAACCGGTCTGAGCTGCGCGCCGAAACAGCGGACTAGAGAATGATTTGAACCCCGGTTTACCGGTATGTATAAGCGAACCCCGAAATCTTGGCGGATCAGAATAGTTTCCAATCCGGTTTCAAGACGCGACCCGTCGACAAGAGCATTGGAGCCGCGGGGTAGTGAGAGGTTCTAGGAGACAAGTCAGAGCTTCGTCAGGGCGGCGAGAAACCGCTACTGGGAACCGGTTACTTTTGACTCTCGCTTCTGGTCCTGTCCTTTTTCTGCTCGAATGTGGGCCACGAAGTGATTG
>VBBB01000138.1:9788-20567 GCA_005882955.1 Candidatus Bathyarchaeota archaeon
GAGGCTGCGTTTGACTGCTGAGTTCCAGGCTCTTTGCTGAGCGACTCGTCCGATCCTACAGACATATGCAGACTCGATTTAACAAGAGCAAAATATAGACTTCGATCACGTCCCCGCTTGCCAGAGTCAGTGCGCGCAGGAGCTGAACCATCAGTTCAACATCTCGGGCGTGGGGTCAAATGTAAATTCAAACCCCTCTTCAGCTAAAGATAAACGGCGACTCTTAAGCTCCCTATCCGAGTACGTAGCTGAAGGTTACGGGACGACATGGATACTTGGCCCTCTGACAGGGGGTTGGATACAAGCCTGTCGTCTGGCCGACAGGTTTACCTGTGAACTTGTAGGTCTGGCTGCCTGATACGCTGTTGTCCTGTCCATACGGCTAGTAGCTGTCTGAGAACAGTACAGACCTTGTTGAGGAGGTTACCAGTCGAGTGCTTCCTAGAACATCAGTGTGATAGTAGACGACGGTAGAGTTGTATCCGGATGCGTCGTTGACCATCGCTATATGGAGGCCGTTAGACCCTAGCTCGCGGGCAACGAGTCGGAACGATGAGGAAATATTGCATCACCGACGATTTGTGCAGGCTCGGCGCCATCGATTCGGCTGCAAGAGAACGTTACAGTGCCCTTGGTAGCCGGTATGGTGTAGTCTATCTCTATCCAACCATTACTGAAGAGGTTGGTAAATCCGGTGCGGCAATTGGGGGCGTCACCTATGGCAGTAACGGTGAATACAAATTCAGCCACTTTCTTGGTTGGAATGTTTAGGTCGCATGAGGGAAGAATCGGGAGTCCAGGGCATGTAGTGTCTGTAGGCAGACCTACTGAAGGGTCGAAGGCGTTTCTAATATTCGCATCTGAAACGGCGAAGGTTACTGCAAACGTCAGCGCGTGGCGCGCGCCAGAGAAAACCACAGTCGTATTGTCATCAGTTAGGACTGACAGGGCGACCGCGTAATATTCGGCAATCAGACCGCTAGCTTTTTCGAAGCGAGGGGTGAAACTGAGCCCTGCCTTGTCGATTATCTGCGAAACAGACATTCCATCAGCGTACATGGCGAGAACCACCACATCGTTGGCGTGGGTAGTATTCAGGCCGATGGCCGTAGCACAGGAGAGTGTTGGGGTAGAGACACGGCAGTCTACACTCTGAGAGGCAACACTCATGCCATCTAGCGCCAGCCTGTGTCCCTCGGCATGAGCTGTTGGCATCGAGATGGTAAGACCGGCGATGCTGAGCCCAACAAACACGGCGGCAAGCCAGCTGGAGATTTTCACGTTCAAGATCTATGTCCTAGCGCAGCTATTTTAATGATAGGGACTTTGATTCCAAATCGGTGTGCTCATATTATTTCGGCGACTGGGTTCAATTTCTGGTAAAGCGAGCCCGCGAAGGCCAGGGACGGCTTACCATAGTAATGTCCTACTTTAAGTAAGGTGGGAAGGTACGTCGGCCCATGAAAATACCATCTATGCTTTTGCTGTCATTGTCATTGCTAATGCTTTTCATCATGACGCCTTCTGTGCTCGTGCACGCGTCGTCCAACCACAACTTTGACCACATTCGGCTGGGTCATATTGGCCAATCCCGTCAAGGTGGGCACATGGATTTACAACGCTATGTTCGAATGGCTTCCGAATGGCGTGAATGATCTCTATGCAGGAGACTGGGGGAAACTCGTTACAGACGTGTTCATTCCGATTCTTTTGCAGCATATCGGAGATATCGTTTCTGATGTCATTAATGATCCTGATATTCCAATCCTAGAGAAGTTCGCTTCGGTCGCCTTTGCAATCAGTGCTGTAGAAGCGAACATATTGTTCGCAGCTGTATTCTTAGCGGCAGGATTGGCCTTGTCATACGCATCCCCGCCTGAGGCAGGCTCTTTCTGCTCGAATTTCTGGGAATACCCTCCTGGTCTTCAACCCCCTGCCACGAATGGTTCTCCTGGTAATAATGGGTGGTATCTAGGTTACGTCTACCATGTATTCAATTACAGATATGACTGGCGGCATGATATGGGGGATCCTCAGAAAGGGCTTCCCACGGCTATTTGAAAGCGGGCGCAAAATAGGTAGCAACAAATTGTAGTTTTTTTAGACGTGATCGCAGTGGTTCCGTCCGTCTCGGGGAATTGCAATAACAATTGAGCGGATACTCTAGCAAGGATCCGAAGGAACACCAAGCGGAGGAAAATTCGATCCTACGCATCACTGGTAACCTCCTTGTCAGATTGGGAGCATCAAACCGCCTTCCTCGCGGCGTTGTGTGGTTCCCAAAGAATTTAGACCCAGACAAGCCTACTCTGTTCCTCGGAAGGTTGCGCCTAAGGGAGGCGTTGAGAGGAAAACTCACTGAAGAGGAATGGACCGCTTTGCTGGCATCATCGCTCCTCCTCAACACCAGAATGCGTAAGAAGCTTCTTTTGGTCAATTGGACAGCCATCATTCTCTCCTTTCTGGGTTTTGGTCTCTTCGTCTGGTTCTTGTTGCCTGCAATAGGTTCTCATCTCCCTCCTAATCTCTCTCATTCACCGTGGGCGGGGGGAGTCATTGTCTTCCCACTCCTGGGGTTCTTCTTTCTCTTCACCCGAGTCACCGGACCGATGAGAAAATCGTTGAGATTTCGAGCCGATGAAACGGTAGCCTCTGAGTTGGGAATGGGGGCGGAATTATTGCGGACGCTCCGAAAGATCGATGGAATGTCACTGGATAGTGACAGGCATCCAAGTAGGTTCGGGCGACCAAGTATTTCCCAGAGAATAGCCCGGCTGTCCAGATTCGTAGATAAGGTCCAGCAAGGAAAAAGTGAATCAGCTCAACATGTGCACGATCATGCCCAGGAGAAGTAAATGTATCATCTACATCAAATCAGAATTTAGGATCCCCTAAAGGGATAAGGGTGCACAAGCGCGGTCGAGCTTTCATTCTTCGGTAACGACCTACTGAACGACCTCGAAACATCGGCATATTATTATTCGAGGAAGCCCATTCGCTAATGGCGCCTTCCGCGTAATTTTGGCTACCGTCATCGTGAGCGCTTCCATGCTAGCCGGAGCTGTTTGCGTAGTACCTGTTCCCGACTCATGGATTCAACTGAGCGTTTCTCCATCTCCCATCGTTCTCGCTGGAGCTGCGGTTGCCGGAAGAGCTGTATACGTGGCGGGAGGGCTATACAGTTACAATCCGCCAGTCAGTAAAGGGATAAGTTTCGTCGCCTATTTTCCCTCAAATGACTCCTGGAAAATTCTCCCCTCTATGCCTACCCCACGTCAAACGCTTGGAGTCGTTGCGATTCAACACAAGATCTATGGGATCGGTGGAGACGTTATCGGCGGGATTTCGAACAAGACTGAGGTTTACGATCCATCGAGCAACTTATGGACGACCATGAGTCCCATGCCCGTTGCGACTTCCGGATTTGCGTACAGTTCCGTCAATTCAACAATTTATGTGATGGGAGGGGTTGACTCAAACGGAGTAACGAGAGCTGTCTGGGCCTTTGACACCATGTCTAACTCTTGGAGTGTGAAGGCTCCGATGCCAGGGGATTTGCCTGCGACAGGTGGAGCGAACGGAGCTGCCGTTTCGATCAGTGGGAAAATTTACGTCGCTCCCAGCAACGCTCATGGAGTTGCCACATCTCTGGTCTATGACATAGCGTCCGATAGATGGACGGATTCTTGGAATGGTCCAGCATTCACCAACCCGTCGGGAGCCGCTCTTTCAATGGATTTCTACGCGTTGACTGCCGTGGAGAATCGCGTTTTCATGATAGGTGGTCTCGATGCCGATTCACAAACGGGTGCGACGAAATACAATTTTGCATATGATACAGTGACTGGCGTTTGGACTAGATGGACAGATATGCCGACCGCAAGATATGGACTCGTAGCCGTCACCGTCGACGGAATAATATACGCTATTGGCGGAGCTGGATCTTGCGACCCAACACACAGTCGCGAACCCAGGGCCGCCTCAATCCAGCCCAATTGGAGGCATTGCTTTATGGATAATCGGACTGACGGTCGCGGCAGCCGGCGTCACCTCTATTGGATTGTTGTACCTTTACAAAAGACGCCACATGAACATTGATGGAGAGAACGGCCATCAAAACGTCCACGGAGGTTCATCGAACCGATGATCGTTCTTGGAACTTCTCGAAATTCGATCCCCATTTCATGGTTGTTTATATGCACCAGTAAACTCGTGTCCAAATCCCACCTCCCGCACCAAGCGACCGGAACTAGTTGGGTAACAAGGCTCCCGCAGAGAGGGCATATCACGTTACCCTCTGAGCTGTCGGTCGTAGCTACCCTGCCCAAGTAGGAAGGCACCTGATTACTCGCTTCAGATGCCACGGAAGGGAATGTCGTAACCGAAATGGTGCGAGTTTGCCAATTCCCGAGTTCGTCTCAAGATCGGGCTTCCGGATTTGACTGCTAGAACAGTTTGGACCATAACAATGAGCTAGACCATCGTGGTTCTCCCGTGTTTGGTCTGCCAGAGAATGACGACAGTTGCGACTATAGGAGTGATTACGCAGCTGAGGATGATCTGGAGCGGATTGGAGAAGATTACGGCGAGATTCGCTTCCACATTGGACCGAATAGTAAGTAGCCAGCCGGCGAGTCCGGTTAGTCCTAGCGCGAATAATGGGTATTTGATGAAGTTGAAGCGTCCCAGGTGTGGTCCTCCTGTTTCATCTTTTCTGTCCAGCTGTCCGGAGAGGTATGTCACAGCTAGCCATCCATATTGTACTACTAGAAGTCCTGGGTTAGTGTAGAGGTAGCCTTGGGCCAAAATGGCGAATCCGTAGACTCTACGCCAGGGCACTGGACCTGGTTCTTGAAGATCCGGGTCGGCATGCTCCACTAACCCATAGGGTCCTCCTGATAGAAATAGACGTGCTTGTCAGGGTCCGTCGGTTGGGGTTTTCCTTGAGAGTCATACATCCCGCGCTTCACCAGGCGGGTAATAGGATAGAACCATTCGACGCCCCGATCCTTCACTGTCGTAAAGGAGTCTTGAAGAACGTGGAGGAAGACCCCGAGCGATAGGAATGGGCTCACGAGATAGGTAATTGAGATGATGAAGACGTTGTGGAGACCGGCTCGATGAATCTGCTCATCAGCGTAGAGCTTGGATGGAAAAAACCAGTACTCGCTGTCCAGATCCGGTATTAGGGCGCCGAGGCTGATGAGAAAAGCAATGTCTGGCCGCCCAAAGAATACGAATCCTACAGCGAGACCAAACATGAAGTGTGTAGGAAGGTCCAAACCCTTTCTAGCCAGCAAAGAACGAACTGATAAGGATGTATAGAATGGCTGACGCCTATCTTTCGGGTCGTCAGAAGGGCATCTTGATTATGGCTCTGTCGTTTGGTAAGCAGGCGACATACTCCCATCCTTCACGGATCAGCTCGTCGAGCTAATCGACTGTTATGATACGCTGCCTAGCGCCATCTCGTTTCAAAGCACCGTCGAGTTCCTCGATCCCTAAGGGAAGCTCCTTCAAGTCTACTCTGTGTGTGCCGTCATAGAGGAGTGAAGGTTCATCTCTGAAGTAGCGTTTCTGAGGCTCCGGAGCTTTCTCGACTAGAGTGGCTTCCATCGCTCAAGCCACTTATGTTCAAACCTCTTTCGGGAGTCTGAACTCAGCCCCTATCTGCAATGCGTGAAGGGTGGGAGTCCCGGTCTCGGGTTTTCGAAAGCAAAAAGCGGAATAGGCGCAGAATGAATCAATATCTGGAATCTATCGGGCTCATGCAGTTTTCGCGCGGTTGCCTTGCTAGTAACCCGCTTCCTGCCATATACAGGACTGACCCAGTCTAAGCGCTGAATAGTGGGACTCTTCGAGGAAGCAGGTTACCTGGAAAATTTGTCCACCAAAACTCTCAAAAAAAGGTTTCAACTCGCGACGCGAAACCCGCGATTAGGAGGTAATTAACAAAGAGTAATCTTTTCTTCGGCCTGGCTCTTCGAAGATAGGAATCATGCAAACTGCTCCGCTTCGAAGCTGACAAGCGCAGAACAAGCCCTGATCTGGAATCGGGGCATGCGATTTGAGCTTGCGACTTTTTCGCGTTGACCTCTACGCTTAATTCACGATCTCGAAAACGTCGGATCCATGCATTCTGGTCCCTGAAGCGTGAGACTCGCCCATATCAGGTTCAACTGGCGGGACCCCTCACTAAAAAATCTCAAAAGCAGTTGCTCCTCACGACGCAAAAGTGCTCTTTTGGGCGTCCCGGGAATTCTGCGAATTTCTCGGAACGTCTGTAGTCTTTTAATGCAAATCGATTCTCCTCAAACTCAATCGTTTCCGCGTGGGATCTGGCTCATGTAGAGGCATCGATTCCACGTCAGCTTCGCCGAACGAATACCATGCCCATTGCTGAGGCTAACAGGGGCATCGCGAACTATTGCGAAGGGAATCTGGTCCGACGCCTCGCCCATCACAAGCTGAGCCGATGCTGCTACTCCATCGGCAATCGCTCGGAAGGTAATCTCGATACTTCTGCCGAAGAGGTCGACGCCTCCTCTGAGATCTTCGACTGGTTCGAAACCCGCGCAGCCGATGGCGAAACCGGTCGTTCCTAATCTCAGCGGGCTAACTCTACTATCGACAATAACCACTCCCACATTTTTGCCCGATTTTCGCCGAATCGACTGACGGATCTTCTTTGCAGACAGATCTGCGTTGCGAGGCCAGAGCACAACCGCCCCTTCCGGCGCGTTCTTTCGGTCGATCCCAGCATTTGCAACAGCGTCACCGTTCTTCACCGTTAGAAGTGCTCCTTTTACACCGCCAACCACCAGGTCGGCTTCGTCTAGAACAGCTTGAGCAAACGCGGGAGTTAAGGAATGCTTCCGGGCGAGGCTTCTAGCCCTCGACCCGGGTCTTATGCTGTCAAGGTATCTAACTCTGTGTTCAGCGATTCCCACAATCTTGCTCGAGACCGCCACAATATCTGTCGTCTTGAACCGTACGCGGTTCTTCGCTAAAGCCTTGAAAAACAAATCTGGAATTGAGTCCCGGGGTCTCACCAGACTCGATCTAAGTGGGTAGACTATCACGTTCGATTCAGGACCCAGTAACTTGGGCGACGATCTTCGCTATCTCACCATCGCGAACTATCTTGCGAATCTTCTCGATATCATCGTGGGAAGATCGATCTTCAATTAGCGGAGGAACTTTTCGTCTGACGGCTTCGAAGACTCGTCTGGTCCCGACTCCTAATCCTTTGGCCCCTCTCAGATCTACTCCTTGAGCTGCAACGAGCAGCTCTATGCTGGCCACGTACTGGGAGTTTTCGAGTATCGTTCTTGTTTTGTGGGCTGCTCCGGGTCCCATGCTGACAAAATCCTCAAAATTGCTCGAGGTCGGGATCGAGTCACTGCTAGCAGGATGCGTCAGCAGCTTACTCTCAGCAACAAGTGATGTTGCCGTGTACTGGACCGCCATCAACCCGCTTGAGAGTCCCGGCTTCGATCGTCCTCCGACCAGAAACGGTGGGAGCCCGTTGTTGAGCGACGGGTCTAACAGGGCGGATATTCTTCTCTCCGACATGTTGGCAAGATAGGAGATCGCCAAGGCCATGATATCGAGTCCCATAGCAACTGGCTGTCCGTGAAAGTTGCCACCGGAAATACAGACACCATCCTCTGGAAACACGAGAGGATTGTCAGTAGCCGAATTCATCTCTACCTCTAGAATCTGTTTTGTGAAATCAAACGCATCTTTCGACGCTCCCATCACTTGTGGGGCGCATCTGAATGAGTATGGGTCTTGAGGGCGACCATTCGAAGGATCGCCACTCTCTATCGTTCTAACCGTTCTGCTTCCTCTCAATAGTCTTCGAACATGCTCGGATACGATTTGTTGTCCGGGATGGGGCCTAAGCTTCTGTATTCTTTCATCGAAGGCATCGACCCAGCCCTTCAGAGCTTCAAGCGATAGAGCGAGCGAAGCTTCCATAGTCGCTAGGAGTTGGTAGGCGTCGAAAAGGCACAAGCAGCCTATCGCGACCATCTGCTGGGTACCATTGTTCAGCGCGAGTCCCTCCTTCGCCTCGAGTTTGAGAGGAACGCCCCCGGAGATCTCTAGGGCTCTCTTACCTGGAATCCATCGTCCGCGCGATTCGGCGCTTCCTTCCCCAAGAAGTACAAGGGCCATGTGAGACAGCGGCGATAAGTCGCCGCTGGCGCCCACCGAGCCTTTCTCGGGTATGTAGGGGTGGATCTGCTTGTTGAGTAGCTTTACGATCGTGCTGACTACTTCGGGTCTAATGCCCGAGTTGCCTTTGAGAAGGGTGTTTGCCCGTAGAAGCATCATAGCCCGCACAACTTCCGACGAGTGTGGTCGTCCCACGCTAGTGGAGTGGCTCCGGATAAGGTTCGTCTGTAGCTGTTTCAGATCCTCCGTCGGTATTCTGAAGTTTGACAGTGCTCCGAATCCTGTATTGACTCCGTAGATCACTTTCTTTTCTTGTAATAGTTGTTCGAGGGCTTTGCGTCCGTTTCTTGTGCGGCCGATCGCTTTCTCTGAGATGACTGTCTCCGCGTTCTCTCTGGCAACCCGCAAGACCTGATCGAGTGTAAGGTGTGATCCGTCTATCATAACCTGGGCCAATGTCCCACGGGTCGTTTGCAGAGGATGTTTGAGAGATAAGTATTGGCGGGCTTACTTGAGCATCGGCATCCGTATTCCCTTCTCTCTAGCAATCTCCTTCGCTTTCGAATAGCCTGCGTCAGCATGTCGGACAATTCCGATCCCAGGGTCGACCGTTAGCACTCGTTCAAGCCGCTCTGCAGCCTCAGGCGTTCCATCAGCCACTAGACACATTCCCGCATGTATGCTGTAGCCCATCCCGACCCCGCCACCCTGATGGACACTCACCCACGTTGCACCGGCGGCAGTATTCAGTAGCGCGTTTAGGATTGGCCAGTCAGCTATCGCGTCGCTTCCATCCATCATCCCCTCCGTCTCTCTTCTCGGAGAGGCGACACTGCCACAGTCGAGGTGATCGCGTCCGATCCATATGGGACCCGATAATTTTCCCGTTCTGACCATTTCGTTGATGCGTGCTCCGAACTTCGCCCTCTCGCCATATCCCAGCCAGCAGACCCGGGCGGGCAGTCCTTGGAACTTGACGTGTTGCTGAGCCTTCTCTATCCATCTCCGAAGTTCCATATTGTCTGGAAAAGTGTCAAGGACGAGCTGGTCTATCTTCCGAATGTCTTCTGGGTCCCCAACGAGCGACGTCCACCTGAACGGACCTCTACCCTCACAGAACATTGGTCTGATGTACTTCTGAACAAATCCCGGAAATTCGAATGCGTCTTTCAGACCGGCGTCAAAGGCCTTTTGTCGAATGTTGTTGCCATATTCAAATACAACAGCTCCCTTGCGACCCATATCGATCATGGCCTTGACATGAGTCACAATGCTTTTGCCAGCCTTGTCAAGATACTTGGTCGGGTCCGACTTTCTGAGCTGGTCAGCCTCTTCCTTCGACAATCCCGCCGGATAGTATCCGTTTAACGGATCATGTGCCGAAGTCTGATCTGTAACGATATCCGGAATGACTGATCTTCTCACAAGCTCTGGGAGAATTTCGGCGGCGTTTCCGAGCAGAGCAAGACTTGTCGAAGTTCCTTCTTGCCTAGCTTGATTGACAATATCGATTGCTTCGTTAAGATCATGAGTCGATCTTTGAACGTAGCCATGCTTTAGCCTCCGCTCGATCGCACGTTGATCAATCTCCACAGCCAGCGCGATTCCATCGTTCATCGTGACCGCCAAAGGCTGCGCCCCACCCATCTCCCCTAGGCCAGCGGTCAGGACGAGTCGCCCTCTCAGACTTCCCCCAAAATGCTCCCTAGCGGCAGCAGCGAGCGTTTCATAAGTTCCTTGGAGAATCCCCTGGGTTCCGATGTAAGCCCAAGAGCCGGCGGTCATTTGTCCGAACATTATCAGGCCCTTCTGTTCTAGCTCGTAGAAGTAGTCCCATGTCGCCCATTTTGGCACCAGCATGCTGTTCACGATCAAGACCCTCGGCGACATCCTATGAGTCTTGAAGATCGCCACAGGCTTCCCGCTCTGGACGAGGAGAGTGTCATCCTCCTCTAGATTCTTGAGAGATTCCTCGATCGTCGCGAGAGCTTCCCATGATCGGGCCGCCCTTCCGGTTCCACCATAGACAATCAGCTCATCAGGGTTTTTTGCTACATCGGGCTGCAGAACATTGTGGAGCATTCTCAAGGCTCCCTCCGTCTGCCAATTTCTACAGTGAAGAGTCGTACCAGTAATCAGCGATAGTTTCTCTTTCTGTCTCAAAGTGGTAATAGGTTGTGGTTGACTCTGTCGAGTCAATAGACTCTCTTGCCCTCCCTCACAACTTCCCTTCCTTCAATAAGGACCTTGTCTACTAGCCTCTCCCCGTACGTGTAACCAACCCACTTGTAACTTGGAACTTTCAGGATAACGATGTCGGCGCGCTTTCGAGGGGCGATACTTCCCACCTCATGTTGAAGGCCCAACGATCTGGCCGCGTTGATCGTGATTCCGCGAATAATCTCGGCTGCTTTCATCCGGAGCCCTCGAGCTGCAACGGCTGCGACTGTGAGTTGTCCGAGGATCCAGTTGGAGGGACTAAAGTCTGTTCCTAATGCTACCGGAAGTCCTCTCGATAGCATGTCTTTCGCTGGAGCATATTCGCTGCTCAGTAGACTATGAGAAGAAGCTGGGAGGAGAACTGGAATGACCGAGGTT
>VBBB01000138.1:20684-42796 GCA_005882955.1 Candidatus Bathyarchaeota archaeon
TTCTCGGCCTGAGACCGTTTCTAGCTCCTGCTCTCAATATTTTTCTCGACAATGGTGGGCTGAAGACTCCATTCTCACAGAAAACATCGCAGAATTCCGCGAGTCTCTCCCGACGAACAGCAGGAATCATTTCTACGATCACCGTCCTCGCGTACTCTTCAGGACTCATTCCTGTGGGGATTGAGTGAGCACCGAGAAACGTTGCAGCTATTTTGCACAGGTTCTGTTTCCCTAGCTGGCGAATGACTCTAAGTATTTTCAGTTCGTCCTCAAGACGGAGCCCGTATCCACTCTTGATCTCAAGTGTGGTCGTTCCGGCCTCTACCATAGTATTCAGCCGGCGTTGAGCGATCGCGAGGAGTTCAACCTGGCTTGTCTGGCGCGTCCTGTTGACAGTTTCCATGATTCCTCCTCCCTTTCGGAGAATGTCGAGATAGGAGGCTCCCTCAAGTCTTTGTTGAAATTCCTCTTCTCTGGATCCATCGAAGACTAGATGCGTGTGGGGGTCAACAAAGCCCGGGAGGACTATCTCGCCCGTTGCGAGCAAGTGTCTTGAAGCTGAGTACTTCTGCTCTAGCAGTTGGGATGATGCCGTCTCGACAATCTTTCCTTCATCGACCGCAACGCCTCCAGCGTCGATGATGCCGAGGTCGTCGTCAACGGAGTTGTCGACCGTGATGGTTTCCTTTGAATCGAGGATGAGAAGATCTATTCGACGCTTCGTATGCGGTCCCCTTTTTTGATCCGACGCAGAGTTCGTTAATTAGCAGTTTTTAGATTACGAGCTTTCCATCGACCATTATGGCTAATCCATCAATGTCGATCGTGGGTTTTGTGAGTGTTCCAGAGAATGCTAGACTACTATCGTTCTGTCCTCCGATTCCTTTGTTGGCTCCGATACCGATCGTCGCCGTTCCAAGTGCAAGCTCGTCGGTTCGATATCCGATAAGTTCTATTTTCGAATTCAATCCCAGAGCGAATTGGCCGATCCTGTCCTTGTCGCCTTGCGTGGCTTCGAAAACCTCTCTGAACACGTCTTCGTATTTCTTGGCGTGAAATTCCTTTATCCTTCCCTTCTCGAACACAAACTGCAGGTCGGTTATTAGACGACCCTTCAAGGCTCTAGGGGTGTCAAGCACAACAGTGCCTCGAGCGCTAGTTTCGATCGGCGGCACCTCGACTTTCCCCGAGGGCAGTTGAGTTGAGACGAGGCCACGTTCCATGTCATCCTGGTCTACGATTCCATCTTCAATATGGACCGGCCGTTTCGTAATGTCAAACCTGAGATCGGTTCCTATCTTGGATGTGATGTGGACCTTCGTCGCCCGTTCGAGACGACTCGCGACTTTCTTGCCAAGCTCAGTCATTTTCGGATAATCGACCCTAATCGCGTCCTCTGTATTCTTGAGCCATCTTGGGTAGTCAAAACCGTAGGCCCTAGCTCTTTGGAGGGTGACGTCGCCGAGCAGAACTTGCAAGACTCGGATCTTTCTCTCAATAGTCTTGTCTACAAGTGGTTTGTCCCCTTCGAAAAATGGCTCGAGACGGGAAGAAGGAACTTCTCTGAACTTTGTCGGGTCCTCGGGACCACCGATCCCAATCCAGACTGTGGCACTCTCCATTGCGCTCAGGATATGTCGTGGTGTCTTGCGGAAGTATTGTTCTGGTATTTCCTCCAAAGCCTTCCACCACAATCGATCAGTCATCAGTGTGATCAGAGGTTTTGCCCCGGTCCTGAGGCATTCGAGTGCAATGTCACTTGCTAGATCGATAGTGTGTTGCCAGGTATCAATAACAACCATGTCGTCCTCATGGATTCTCAACGAGGTCTGAACAACGCGTTTCGCTATGGAATCATCGGACAAGCAAAGACCAGTTGATATCTGGAATTGTCGCGTAGATAAGCGTTGAACGCATCGAGCGGAATTTGGGGCACGAGATGCTATGAGTGTCTGAGGTTCAAGATAGGCAGCTGGCAGCCTCCGGGACCTATTTGTGGGAGTGTCGGTGGTTCCCATGCGAGACGTGGCAAACTCGATCTGGGGGATGGCTAGTTGTTGAAACGCCAGGCGTAATCAGGCTTCGCTTGGCAGAGGGTGAGAATGATTATGATAGACGGTCTGATCTAGTCCGTGATGGCTCTTGAGGGCGTGCCCGACTCCTACGGCGAATAGTACTGTTTCTGAGATACCGTCGATGTTCAACTCTTTCTCGATAAGGTTGTCACGGAATATGCCAATGCAGAAGGAGTCTAGTCCGAGAGCTGTAGCGACTAGAAGAAACGATTGCGAGAGATGTCCGGCGTCAAGCAGGAATGCCCTATAGACTCGGGGCACTCGATATTTCCAAGCCGTTCGAGCAACGACAGCTGTCATTACGAAAAGGGCGCTGGCGTTTCTTGTCCATGAATGACCTGCGGTCAATGCCACGCATCGCTCTCGGAAATCTCCAGTTTTGAGAAGTTCAAGCGAGTGGTCGCTCACAGCGTAGTGGTATATGCCTGGCTTAATCCCCTCGACATTATTGACGATTGCGTAGGTTTCTATTGGGTGGCGGGCTCCAGCAGAGGGACTGGTCTTGTGGAGCAGCTCACCGAACTCGCGAGTTTTGTAAGATGAGATTTTTCCCCAGGTGTAGTAAGCGAGTTTTGATATTTCATTGAAGCTTATCGGTTTCCCAGAGAGTTCTCTCGTCGAGTGTCTCTTGCGAAGCGTTGCGAAAAATGGGGCTTCGCGGTCAGGTCCTTTCACCAGTTCGATCTTAAGTTGTCTAGGATAAGACTTGTAAATTGGCGGTTGTCTTCTTCCCTTGAGATATTTATCGTAATATCGGTTAATCTCTTCGGTCGAATTGTGGGGGTCGTCGATCTTGGTGGAAAAGTGATAGTACCGGGAGGCTGTCGGCCACTGCCATTCCTTTCCAAATTTGTTTTCTAGCTTGTTCTCATTAGAATCTTTGGTGATAAGCAGACCGCTGTCTCTTAGGTTCTGAATCGTGTGAAAGACGGACTCTCTGGTATAACCTCTCAGACTCTCTGAGGCCTCCGAAGCAGTTCTCCAGTTCGAAAAGTAGCTGAGAAGCATCATGGCGTTCAAGTCAATTCTGAAGGTTTGTCGCCTCATGTAATTCTCGGCAATTAGGTTCTCTCGACGAAAATACATCATTATATTGGACGATCTTCTCATCTTCAACCCAGACAGTTCACTATTGTTTTTTCTGCCGTCAGAAGTCAACTTGCTCTTCATCAATCTCCTTTGGCATCGGAAAGCGTTATATTTCGTGCGATGGTTGATGAGGCCGAGGAAATACTACTTGAAGACCGCGACGAAGCGCAAGAAGCTGAACGTCAAAGTTGTGCCAATTCGAGCGTCCCCGCGCCTGCCTGCGGGAAAATGGACCTTCAGTATCGATTCGTAGAACTTCTCAAGCACTCGGACAAATTACTCACCTTCAGTCGGAATCATACTGGTAGTGCGGCTTATTCATCCCGTAGACTGTTGTCGCATGAAGCCTTCGCTAATGAATGTTTAGAGCTGTCATCTCCGTGACTTGACATCAAGGACATTGCTCATGGATGTACTCTACCCCCGTATGTCCGAAATCCCAAATCCGAGTATTAGTAACGAGTGAAATCTTCTCATCAACAGACTAATTTGTGGTTTGAATAGTATGACCATGTCAGATTTCTGTTCTCTGTACTCTTCGAAACTTCCTTTGAAGGATTCAGCCAGCAGCAACATTGCATACTCTTCGTATCTATCTCCCATAACTGTGTAGGCGCCTGGTCCGAGGTCTCTCCTTCTGAGCAGAACAATTGGTAGCTTTACACGTGTATTTGCTTCAGCAGGAAGAGAACGAGACAGTTCTTCAAGCTCATCCTTCTTCATCTTGATAGGGTCTCCAGACGCAGCTGGAACCTTCGGGGCGGGGTCGCTCAGAAGTTCTTTCAGGGTTCTACGGTTCTTAGGAAGATGAGAGTTGAGCTTTCTCAAGTCATCGCGAAGCAGTGCGTCAAAGAACCGATCACGCTGCTCCAGTAGAGTTCACCGTTTGCTGCCCAGGATCATACAGTGGTCTTTTTCGAACGGGTCAAGTCGGATCATTTCTTTCACCCGGTAGCCTCTTTCCTCAAGGACAGTTCTTTCTCGTTGAAAAATTGTCGATGGTTCCTCCGAGACATTGATGCTTCTAGCCTTTACAGCCAACATGAAATCTCCATTGTCGCTGAGATACTGATGGATGTTCTCAGAGAGGATTCTTGCCTGGTCCGGTTGTGCGATGTCAGCGTAGAGAGTGTTGACCCCTTGGACGATGCTCCTGTACTTTTCTGGAAACCTTGCGTCTCCGAAGATTGGGGTCATATTTCTCCTGTTCTTACTCGCGTTATTGACTAGGTCTCTAAATGATCTCTGAGCGAACTCTACACAGTAGACTCGTCCCTTATCTCCTACGATGTCGCTCAGGTGACTGGCGGTAGTGCCACTTGCCGCCCCGAGGTAGAGAACACTATTCCCGGGTTTGATAGGAACTTCAGACAGCCCTTTCAGCACGGCGGCAGCGAGCTTACTCCTATATGGGTCCCAGACCCGATACTCTCTATCTCCGATCCTTGCGGTGTCTTCCCCGTAGACGGTCGTCCCGGGGTCCTGGCTGAGTGTGGCCAATCTCTCCTCTCCCCCTCGGACCACCCAGAATATCCCTTCGAACTTCTTGTGTCTGCGGACGCCACGTCCTTCCATGCTCTCTCTTGCGAGGTGGACCTTGATAACGACCTTTCAGATCTACGATCTTCTTTTCGAGCGCGTCCTTGAGCCCTTGCCCCTTATCGCCTCCTCCATACGCGTCCATTCGGGCTGCTATGGCGAGTTTTCCAGCAACTGCTCTCGCGATCTTTCCGCGAAGCCATTTAGGCGACTGGTGGATCGGTGCGTATTGAAAGATGACACCATGCTTCGGCGGTCTAGCTCCAGTCTTTAGCGTTCTGAAGAGCGCTTTTTCTGCTCCGAGCACTTGGAGGGTGCTTGATGGCATCTTTGCGATATTCTCGAGTCCTCCTGCCATGGAGATGAGTTTCGCGGAGAGAACTGCGCCGAGGACTGAGGTCATGTTTGGTGCTACCTCTCCCATGATCTTGTCGGTGTATTTCTCGGCAGCTTCTCTCAAGCCATACAGTTCAAGCACTGTTCCGCAGACCTGACGTAGCCATTCTAGATCCGTGCCTGTCATTTCGGCCCCAGAAGACTTCTCGGCCGATGCTGAGATCTGCGTCGCCTTGTCTTGTGGTATGCCGAGTTTTGTCAAGGCGTCGTATGAGAATGAATCTCTGGCTCCGAGACTATGAACGAGTCGAATGTACGAGTCGTGTTTTTCCACTAAGCGATCCAGTTCGGGGAAGTGGAGGCCATACCACTCTCTGACTCTGCCGGCGAGAAGGTTGAGAATCTTGTCCAGGTCTTCGATACTGCGCACTGTTTGAATTGCATAGAGATCCCGTTTCGTTGTAGCCTCCGTTATCGCCGTCTTGGCAAGTTCAAGGGAAACGTCTCGGACGAATTGCTCATATTCATCTTTCGATTCGATGATCCTAAGGCGAACTAGAATCGATGGCAGTCTGTTTCTGAGCTTTGAAACGGTAGGGTCGTTCTCGTCTTGCACAACTTCTGCTTTGACGATTGAACGGGCCAGCCTCGCTAGAGGCTCGCTGTCCACGGTAACCTGGTCGAGTTCTAACTGGGAAAGCCGCTGGCCGAAAGCTGAGGACTCTGGGGGGAGTTCCCCGTTGAGGACTTGTTTCAACTGAGCGGCGGCGTCACTCGGATTATGGGCAAAGAGTGCCCGTTCCGAAATCTTCCGCGTTTTTTCGAGTAGAAACAGTCCGGCGGGGGAATCGACAAGGTACGCTTTCAAGACTCTACCCCTGACTCTAATACGAGAATGTGGCGATCGTGTGACATTCGCGCGAAGATAATTATCAAGGCGATAGTGTTCATGCTTAGACGCACTTGGAACCGGATTTATCGGTAGAATTTGCGGGTATTAAACTCCCCAATCCCACAATTCTAGCCTCCGGGATTCTAGGAGTCTCGGGCGAAATGATGATCCGGGTCTTTAGGGCAGGTGCAGGCGCCGTCGTGAGTAAGTCGTTCAATAGGAAGGGGAGGGAAGGGTACAGAAACCCATCTTTCATTGAAGTCGAGGGCGGGTTTCTCAACGCTCTGGGCATACCCAACCCGGGAATGGAAGAGATGCGGGAAGAAGTCGAGACCGCTTCGAGGCAAAGAGATCCGGTCATAGCTAGCGTCTTCGGCTTCGATGCAGAGGAGTTTGCCGAGGCTGCAGTAGTAGGAGAAAAAGGCGGCGCTATCGCCGTGGAGCTGAATGTTTCATGCCCCCACGTCAAGGAGGTAGGGGTTGAGATCGGCCAACGCCCGAAGGTTGTTGCCGAGGTTACTCAAACTGTGAAGAGTCGAGTCCGTGTCCCTGTGTTCGTAAAGCTAAGCCCAAATGTTACCGACATCACTGAAGTCGCCAGGGCTGCCGAAAGGGCGGGTGCCGACGCTATCACGGCGATAAACACGGTCTTGGGAACGGCAGTCGACGTAGATTCAGGCTTCCCGATCCTTGGAGGCGTCCTCGGCGGACTCTCGGGTCCAGCCATACATCCAATCGCGCTCAGAGCGGTCTATCAAATTAGGCAGGCAGTTCGCATCCCTATCATTGGAGTCGGTGGAATTGAGGATTGGAAGGGCGCGGTGCAGATGATGATGGCAGGTGCATCAGCAGTCCAGATCGGAAGCGCCATCACGAGTAAAGGTCTCGACGTTTTCCGAGAAGTGACCACAGGAATCGGAAGGTTTCTCGAAAAGAACAGATACGGATCAGTTCGGGAAATTGTATCGAGCGCCGCGGCTCACAGAGCTGAAGGTTCATGAGAAATCATGTCCTCACTCTCAATACGACGAGCTAGAAGCGACGCTGCCTCTTCAAGAATCTCTCGATCTTCTTGGTTGAAGGCGGATAGTCGATTGCTGTCGATATCTATCTCTCCGAGGACTCCTTTCTTTCCCTTTATCGGGACGACGATCTGACCGGGTTGTGGCGAAGCACATGTGATAACTCGGGTCCTTGCTAACGTCCGGGACCACAATCGTCGCTCCTTCTTTAGCTGCCGAGCCGCAGATTCCCTCTCCTATCGGTATCCTAACGTGCTCAGTCTCCTCATCCCCTGCATACGCCTCCAATACCAGATCTTTTTCTCGCACGAGATAGATACCTACCCAGTCATAGTGGTCCGAATTTGCTCGCAATATCTGCACTGACCTCGTCAGCGCCTTGGCTAAAGGCTCGTTTGAGAGTGCTCTATTCAATGTGGCGATGACGCTAGAATAACCTGGGCTTTGCGTCGCCCGTGTCCGAGACTTGGGCATTCTCTGCTATCGAGTGATTCTAGGGTTCTTATATGATTCTCGACGAGTGCAGGCTGTCGGCTCCCTAATGAATAAGATTCAGTGGCTGGAATGGGGAAAGGAGAGTTTTGAGAAGGCGAAGTCGCTTGGGAAGCCGATTCTATTGGACATAACGGGTTCTTGGTGCCACTGGTGCCACGTTATGGACGACACATCCTACAAGGATCCAGTGGTCATCGACTTAGTGAACAAGAACTTCGTTCCTGTTAGAGTCGACACCGACAGGAGACCCGACGTTAATCGTCGTTACAATATGGGGGGTTGGCCTACTACAGCTTTCTTGGACAATGAAGGGAGAATCATCACCGGCGGAACCTACATTCCTCCTGAGCAGTTGAGGGAAGTCCTCCGGTCCGTTCTAGACTTCTATGGAACAAACAAGGGGAAAATTGGGAGCAAGCTACAGCCAACGCGAATTCCTCAGGCCAAGAACGAAGTCTTGTCGGACACGATCACAAAGGACATTGCAACAACTGTGGCGGTCAACTTTGACATAGATTATGGCGGCTTTGGTTTCGAGCCAAAATTTCCCCACTCCGAGGCGTTGGAGTATGCGCTATTACGCTACCACTATCACGGGGAGAAAGAAATGCTGACCGTTGCAACGAAGACCCTTGACAAGATGGGTAACGGAGGAATCTATGATCAGGTAGAACAGGGATTCTTCAGGTACAGCACTACTCGGGACTGGTCGATTCCCCACTTCGAGAAGATGGCGGAGGATAATGCGAAACTTCTGGCTGTATACTTACATGCCTTCCAATTAACCGGTAGGCAGCTATACCGAGATAGGGCAGAGGGAATCGTGAAGTACGTGAATTCGAGTTTGGCGGACTTGGAGAAGGGAGGATTCTTCGGAAGTCAGGATGCAGATGAGGAGTACTACAAACTCGATCTCTTAGGGCGTAGCACTCGCAAGACCCCGGCGATTGATAGGACACTCTACACGAATTACAATGCGCTACTCGTCTCGGCCTTCCTTCTTTCGAGTATCGTCTTGGACCGGTCGGAACTCGGCAAGTTTGCTTTGAAGACCCTAGACCGCATCCTGGGTCTTCAAGAGGACGGAGGACTGCCCTTTCACTACTGGAGAGAAGAGGAGGGTGTGAAGTTGAAAGGTCTCTTGGTGGATTACGGGCCGTTGCTCCATTCACTTCTGGACGCTTACGAATACTCGGGCAAGCGAGCCTATCTCGACAAAGCCGTCGCAATGGCGGAGGATTCGATTGAGAAGTTGAACGACAAGACCTCGGGTGGCTTCTACGATATTCCATCGGAGGATTCCAGTTTGGGCGAACTCAGGACGAGAGACAAGCCAATTGATGAGAACAGCATGATCGCAAATGGACTCCTGCGACTATCATGGCTCTTAGAGAAAGCCAACTATGCAACCGTTGCGGGCAAAGCACTCGGATTGTTCAATGCCGACTATGAGAGATACGGAGTTACGGGAGCGAGCTATGCGCTGGCGCTCGATTCATACTTTAACGGTCCTATAGGGATCACAATTATCGCACCTTCCAAGTCGAAACAATTCATCGCGTTCAAGGCAGAAGCTCTGAAGCTCTATCCTGCCAGAAGATACGTAAGGTATCTGGATCCAGCCAGGGACGTGGACCAGATAGATCGTCTCGGGTTCGATGCTGGGAAGGCTCCAGTAGCTTACGTTTGCGCGGGGAAAACCTGCGGGCCGCCGATCAGCGATCCCGCCAACATTGACCCTTCTCTTTCTTCTCTGCTCGCCAATTAGTCTCTGACCGCGACATTTCATTTTCTCACAGATCACGAATCGTCATCTGAAAACCGTTTCAGCAGAGAATTCGCGTTCAAAACGGGGTCGGGCCATTCCGTGAGCTTCAAAGTTTGATTGATGCACTTAAAATTCTTCTGAGAAAATTATCTGTCAGGACCGGCACAAAACATCCTCCTACCCGGCCAGTCAACGGCTTGGGAATTCGCAGACTGCTCCTTTTTCAAAGAGGACAAGCGCAGAACAAGCCCCGATCAGAAATCGGGGGAGGCGATTTGAGCTTGCATCTTTTTCGCGTTGACCTCTACGCTTAATCCGCGATCTCGAAAACGTCGGATCTATGCATTCTGGGCCCTGAAGTGTGAGACTCGCCCATATCAGGTTCAACTGGCGGGACCCTTCTCCCAAAAATCTCAAAAGTAGTTGCTCCTCGCGACACAAAACGGCAGTTTGGTGAAATATCTGGCCGAAAGTAGGCACGCTAAGCCCAATGCTGAAATCTCCATCAAGCGGTTCCAGACAGGATAATCTTGGCTGTTACGTTGCCTGTTACCGATCTCATCCTCTACAATGGCAGGATCTACCCGGAACCGGAATCCCGAAGACGCTTCGAAGCAACAGCGATTTCGAAGGGTAGGGTTACCGATCTTGGCTCGAATCGGGAGATCCTCAAACTCAAGTCGAAGACCACGCGAATAGTCAATCTCCGCGGCCGGACTGTGTTATCTGGATTCTCCGACTCGCACATTCATCTCCTACATTACGGAATGCTTCTTCGCACTCTCAATCTCTCTCGTTCGCGATCTATTGAGGAAATCAAGAGGCGGATCGCAAATTGGAGCAGCACTAGATCTCGAGACGCCTGGGTCCTAGGCAGGGGGTGGGACGATGAGAAGCTTCGGGAGCACCGCTACCCTACAAAAGACGATCTAGATCTTGCAACTTCAAACCCCGTCTTCCTCAAGCGAATCTGCGGCCACGTAGCGGTTGCCAACTCAGCCGCTCTTTCTGTCGCGGGAATCGACAACCTCTCCACGAATCCCTCAGGAGGACAGATTGTCAGGGATCCACAAGGAACGCCCAACGGGGTCCTAAAGGAGACTGCTATAGAACTCGTTGAGAAGGTCGTCCCGGAGTCGATGGACGAGACCAAGAAGGCCTTGGTCTACGCCTCTAGGAAGCTTGCAAGGCTTGGCTTGACATCACTACACTGTATCATCGGCAGTTTAGCCGAGCTGAATTCTTTGCGAGAGTTGAAACAGGAACAGAAGATTCCGCAATCCATCTACGCGATAATACCAGCAAAGCTTGTGGACAGTCTCGCACCCTTAGAACTCTCAAGTGAGAAAAACGGAGACTCTTTTCACGTTGGAGGAGTGAAATTGTACCTTGACGGATCCTTGGGAGCTCGGACGGCCGCCTTAAACGAGCCTTACCGTGATGACCCATCCTCAAGCGGCATGCTTGTCATGAGTCGAGAAGAACTGGCCGAGATAGCGTCGAAAGCGAAAAAATCCGGATTCCAACTTTGCATCCATGCTATCGGAGATAAAGCTGTAGACCTCGCAGTCCGAATCCTCGGGGACACCTTTGGGCCAGAGGGTTGTAGACAGCTCCGACATCGGATTGAACATGCATCGATTGTGAGTGAAGCGTCGATGAGGGAAATGCGAAGACTAGGGATAATCGCATCCGTACAGCCAAGATTCGTGTACTCGGACCAATGGGCGAACGATCGGCTGGGGCACGAACGGCTCTCTGAACTCTACCCTTTCGCCTCAATGAGCAGAGCGGGAATCATGCTCACTGCCGGGTCCGACTGCCCCGTGGAGGATCCCAATCCGTTCGAGGGGATCTGGTCGGCGGTGTCACGGCCCGGTCTCGACAAAAAGGAGAGACTGACGGTGGGTGAAGCTCTGGTAGCTTATACAAAGAACCCTGCTTACGCGTCTTTCTCCGAAAACTTCAGAGGCACCTTGGGTGCGGGAAATGTTGCCGACATGGTTGTGTTAGACAGAGATCCCTACCAGTCAAGTCTCGAATCCCTGCGAGAAACAAGGGTAGTCCGGACAATAATCGGAGGAAAAGTGGTCTCCTAGACCCTTTCTGGAGACTCAGATGGGAGCAATACATCGTGTGGTCTTGCTTCTTCAGCCCCGGAATTGGTAATGCCTGCGAGCTTAGATTTTTCCCAGAGTTCTGGAATCGTTCTTGCCCCAGCATATCCCATGGATGCTTGTAGCCCTGCGACCATCTCTTGCACCACTACGCTGAGCTCGCCCTTGTACGGGACCCAACCCTCGACCCCCTCAGGTAAGCCCTTCGAGGGTTGAGCGTATCGGTCGGACGAGAATCTCTTGGCCATGGCAGATGGGCTTCCCATTCCTCGATATTGCTTGTAGTATCTTCCCCCGATAGTTATCAGAGTGCCTGGTGCTTCCTTAGAGCGGGCGAAAATATTGCCCATCATCACTGCTGAAGCTCCCAGTGACAGTGCAATCGCCGCGTCACCTGGACCTCTGATTCCTCCGTCGGCGATTATCGGTAGCTTTGACCCGTATGTGCGGAGAGCATCCGCCACCTGGGCGGTTGCGAACACAGTCGGGGACCCGGCTTTCGTTGCCTCCATTGTCGTGCAGATCGAGCCTGATCCGATTCCAACTCTGAACCCTGCTACTCCGTCGAGTTTGGTCAGAATGTCTTCAGCAGCCTGGTAGGTTCCAATGCTGCCCACCACAACGTCAGTGTCGACTTCTTCCAACATCTTCTTCATCGAACTGAACACGTTAGCGTTGTGGAAGTGGGCAACATCTATTACAAGGATGTCAGCGACCTCGCTGAGTTTCTTCGCTCGCCTGAGGTCGAATGGTGATACCGCGGCCCCGCAGAGGAGCTGGCCATTCTCGTCACGCGCGGCATTGGGAAACCGCCCACGTTGGAGAATGTCCTTTATCGTCATCAGTCCCTTCAAGCGACCCTCCTTGTCAATAAGCGGAAGTTTTTCCACGCGATGCTTGTGAAGAATCTCCTTCGCGCCTTCGATGTTAGTTTCTGCGGGAGCGGTGATTACCTTCTTCGTCATTACATCGCTTGTCAGAAGGTTCGAATCTGCAAAGCGAACGTCCCGCCCGGTCAATATTCCAACGAGATGTTCCCCCTGAACTACTGGTAGTCCTGAGATGTTGTGTTTCTGCATCAGCTCTGTTGCATACTTCACGGTTGAGTCGGGACTAATTGTGATGACTTCCTTGATGACCAGGGACTCAGCCCTCTTCACTTTCTTCGCCATCTCGAATTCCTCTTCGGCGGTACAATTTCGATGAATAACTCCTAGTCCACCCAGCCGGGCCAATCCTATGGCCATCTCGCTCTCTGTAACGGTGTCCATAGGACTAGAAACTAGTGGGATGTTGATCGAATGTTTCAGGGAAACTTGAGTGGATAATTGGACTTGGTTTGGTTCGACTTCGGTCCATCCGGGGAGTAGAATCAGGTCCCTGAACGTGACCGCGACATCAGAGTCTTTGAACTTCGCCCTGAATCCTTTTTCAGACACCTATTCTCGAATACTCCCGGTGAGTTTCACCGTAGCATGTCCCCTTTCCTTATTATACATGGCGGCGGCTTCCGCCGATTCACTCCTTTCTGGCCGCGGTAGGAGACAGCTATCGGATACCTTCACGTCTAGGACGAACTGAGGAAAAGGCTGACATTCCGATTGGAATATCTGTACGCTAGACCATATATAATTGGAATATTGGGCTCTCGATCTTGAGCAAGTCTTGAGCCTGGTTAAAGATTCCGCGCTCGCTCCGTCTGGCCGTGTCAAACTTGCATGGGCGCAGGCGAACATGCCAGTGCTTGGAAGAATTTCTCGAAGATTCGCCGCGACCAGGGTCTTCAGGGGGCACCGAGTTGGAATGTGTCTCCACCTAGAAGCCAAGACGGCGGTTCTTAGTGGGGTTTTCCTAAGCGCAGGGGCGGAAGTCGCTATCACGGGAAGTAATCCTCTTTCGACTCAAGACGATGTGGCAGCAGCACTATCCGAAACTGGAGTTCACGTGTATGCCTGGCGGGGCGTCACTGATAGCGAACACAAAGCCAACTTAGACCGAGTTCTTGGACTAAAGCCCGACATCCTGATCGATGATGGTGCTGAGCTTTCTATTGCAGCGCATCTGAAAGGCAAACGGTATGTTGAGAAGATCATTGGGGCTTGCGAAGAAACCACGACGGGGGTCACTCGGTTGAGGGCAATGGAGAAGGACGGGCGTCTGAATTTTCCAGTCATAGCGGTGAATGATGCTCTTACCAAATATCTCTTTGACAGCAGATACGGGACAGGACAATCGGCGCTTGAGGGCGTCATGCGCGCGACAAACCTCCTCTTGGCAGGCAAGAGTGTAGTTGTCGCCGGGTTTGGCTGGGTCGGACGAGGCGTTGCACTGAGAGCCAAAGGAATGGGGTCACGGGTAATCGTGACCGAAGTAGACCCAGTGCGAGCTCTGGAAGCACTGATGGAAGGCTTTGACGTAATGCCGATGGCGGAGGCTGCCAAAATAGGAGATCTCTTCATCACCGCAACGGGCAACACCGGCGTCGTCACTGCGGCTCATATGGGTCTGATGAAGGACAAGGCGATTCTCTGCAATGTGGGGCACTATGATGTAGAAGTGAGGGTCAAGGACCTTGAGAGGATAGCGGTTGCGCGGAAAAAGGTTAGACCAGAAGTCACCGAGTACAGATTGAAGTCTGGGAAGCGACTCTATCTCCTTTCAGACGGTCGACTCGTCAACTTGGCGGCAGCTGACGGGCATCCGGCGGAGGTCATGGACATGAGCTTCGCTGGTCAGGCTTTGTCAGCTGAATATCTTCTGCGAGAAGGTTCTAAACTCGAGTCGAAGGTGATTCGAGTTCCAGAAGAGCTGGACTTGCAGATTGCACGCTGGCGACTGGAGGCGTTCGGGAAGAGAATTGACTCTTTGACAAAGGTCCAGCAAGAATACGCCAAGTCATGGCGTACCTGAGCATTGCGCACACCGATATGCACGGTTATGCACAGTTAGGTCCCGACTTTACGCTACCAAAGTTTGGACTTAACTGAGTCAATCGCGCTAGCCTCTAGCAACAATCTTTCCTTCTAACCGGTAACAGTTCCGGGCAGGTCCGTGGAGTAGAGCTCTCTCTCAGCGTAGCATTTTACCTAATTTTCGTCTAAAGCTAATTAGTTCTCACGACCGACTTGCGACGTCCCGGAGTTATGGGCTTCTGTCTCGTCTGTTCGGCTCAAAGTCCTTTCATCGAGTACGAGAGAAGAGAGTAAGAAAATTCCGCCCACCAGCTTGGGCAGTATTGCTAGTCGCGATCTTCGCCCTCTGGGAGTCGGTCTCCCTCTCCGGCTTTGTGTCAAGCACCCAGCTCCCAGCACTGCACGACGTTTTCCTAGCTCTCATTCAACTCGCGGGAACGCCATTCTTCTTGGCGCACGTCGGCCAAAGTTTTGCCAATGTTACGACGGGAGTCTCGTTGGCGCTAGTTTTGGTATTCCCCCTAGCTCTACTTGTGGGAATGCGGAGTCAACTTGACCAAGCGATCACACCGATCATTATGCTCGTGGGTGCTCTGCCTGATTTAGCGATTCTAACGCTCTTGGTTACCGTAATCGGCCGAGGAAATGTTGCCGCCGTTGCAATCTCCGCTTTCAGTGCCTTTTTCCCGGTTTATTTTACGATCCGACAAGGGGTGAAAGAAATACCTGGCGATTACTTCCACGTCGCTTCGGTATTCAAAGCCGGAAGAGTTCAGACTTTCACGAAAATGATCCTTCCATCAATCTTTCCCAACCTTGTCACGGGCCTCCGCTTATCTTTTGAATTCAGCTGGAACGTATTACTTGCAGTCGAGGTCATTGCAAGTGTGGCTGGAATTGGGACCTTCATTTCTTCCAGCCTAGGAAGTTCAGCCCATTCGTTGACCTATGGTCTAGCCGCAATAATGACGGTTGGTCTCATCACGATTGCAATAGACAGAGCCTTCTTTGAGAAGTTTGAAAATCGCATCAAGAGGTGGCGGTGAGGCTTGCACGTAGAGCTGTCGAACGTAACTAAGGTCTACGAGGACCCACCTCAAATCGTAACCGCGCTGAAAGACATTTCATTTCACGTCAAAGAGGGAGAATTTCTTTGCATCGTGGGACCGAGCGGATGCGGCAAATCGACGCTCTTGAGGATGATCGCCGGGCTCGATCATCCCTCCTCCGGCCAGATTCGCTTTAGAGGTGATCTCCTTACGGCTCCTCACTCGAAGATCAGCATGGTCTTTCAGACCTTTGCCCTGCTTCCGTGGAGAACGGTAATTCAGAATGTAGAATTTGGTCTAGAGGTCCAAGGGTGCCCGAAAAAAGAGAGAGCAGAGGTTGCGATGGATCTATTGGATATGGTAGGGTTAAAGGGTTCAGAGAACCTCTTTCCAAAACAACTCTCAGGGGGGATGAAACAACGAGTGGGTATCGCTCGAGCACTCGCAATAGATCCAGAGGTAGTTTTGATGGATGAGGCGTTTAGTGCTATCGACGAGTTTACTGCAGAATCTTTGAGGGCTGAGGTTGCTGAGATTCACAATGAGACTCGGAAGACGTTCCTTCTGGTAACTCATAACCTTCCCGAGGCTATTGAGTTGGCTGACCGCATCCTCGTCCTTTCAGCCCGCCCGGCCACTGTCAAGAGCATTGTGGGGATAGAAATGGAACGCCCGAGAATTCAGACAGACTCAGAGTTTGTGAGTATTCATCGTGACATTTTCGCGTTGCTCCAGGCGGAGCTTGAAAACAGCATTATGCGTCACAGGCTCAGCGGACTAAAGGAGTTCAAGAGACTGCCAGACATGGAGGATCGCTGAGATCGAATGAAATTCGATCTAGTTGTTGTGGGGGCGTTTCTCTTAATTGCTGGACTCACGGCCTACTCCATGATTCCGAATTTTCACACTGTTCCGCTTCGGTCGGCCCAGATGGTTGTCAATCCTAAGCCAATCCCAGTCAGCTCAGCCTCTCTAACCGAGACCCCCGAAAACGTCAGTCTTTTTCCAGGAAGAGAAAACGAACTGCGCGTTAATCTGACTGTGTCGACTCAATCAGGAGCACTCTCTTCGATCCAGTTCAAGTTCTTTCCGGAAGGGGCGTTCCAAAGCTGTATGCTTGATGCGCAACCGAGGGGGTGCCTCATCAACCAGACTGTTTCAAACTCTAGCATTCTTATCCCCTTGAACGCCTCGACGACTTACTATTTCGGTTTTGACAATAGGGGTTCCAGCAGTTCAAAACAAGTGCTGATGTCGGCGACTCTGCTTGCCAGTTCGGTAACCACAACAGTGGCGAGGGATGGAGGAATGAATTTTGCCGGATTAGGGATGAGCTTGATTGGGCTCTTGGTCACCCTTTACGGCGTCTTTGCCAAGACCGTCATTCCGTGGGAGTGATTGGGAACTCTCGCTGACGGCCGGTGAGCTGGGCGGTCCGAGAGGCGCAGAAGACATGGTAGGTTGAGTCTTGTTCTTGATTCGTCTGCGATTCAGCGTTATTCCCGTGGCAACTACTGCTAGGAGAATCGCGGCTGTTGCGGCCGTCGCGAATGATGGTTCTACGGTTACTCGATAAGTTGCGGTAATGACAGTATCCGTAACGACGGAAACCCAACGCGGATTAGCCGTACTCCCGTCATTCCATGCTGCGAATGAGTTCGTCAATCCCACTTGGACTGTCGTGGAGCCTAAAGTGAGGGGTATCTGGGATTGGATGTAGACCTCATGAGGCCCGTAGTGTACAGGTAGCCGTAATTCGTTGGACCTGTCTGAGGTCAGGTTCGCACCGTCAATTGAGATGAGCATTCCCGGGGCGGGAGTGTTAACCTGAAGAAGTAAGAGGGGAGAGCTGGTCCTGTCGACGATTATCGTGTAAGCGGTCGAGTTCGTGGCGGTCACAATGATCTTGACGAAGTTAGTAGGGTCTGAGAAGGTGTTGTTGCTAACGCATGGGGAGGAACAGGGTCCAAACGGGGCATCACTTAGGTCTCCGCCTGGGTGTGCGTCGATGAGTCTCAGATTCCCATGTCCTCCTGCGATGCTCTCGTTCACCTTGTAGATTAGGAGACCTGCTCCTGGATAATCCGATGGGAATGGGAGATATTGGTCATACGTTCCGAGTCTTGCTCTCATCTCTACGAGGTAATATGACAAGGATCCGTCGGAGTTCACGCTGATCGGGATCTTAACCGCGCGGGTACCCGACGTGGGAAGTTCTAGATTGTGGACGGATATTGTTGTCAAGTTCCCAGGGTAGACTGTTCGTATGCTTGAGTTGGAGATCCATCCCAGCTTGATCTTTGACCATGATGAGTGTTGTGATGGGTACGTTCCGGGCGATGGTTGGAGTGGATTCGCATTGTTTGGGTTCCATTCTCCGAGCGCCATGATTTCCCAATAGCCGACAAAGTTGTTAACGGGGTCTATTTGCTGGGTCAGGTCGTATAGATCTGGGAGACCCTGAAGATGGCCTGCTTCGTGGGCGTAGACCCCCACTGGGTCGGACTCTGAGACTACCGAGGTTGAGATCTGGAAGGAGTCTAAAGGAGAGGGATTGAAAACGTACCCGGGAATTGTAAATGAGTGAATATCGGTAGACGCATGTGGCGGCATCGCCTCATCGTTCCCGGCATGGACTATTATCGCGTACTTGTAATCATGAAAGTTCACTCCGGCTTTGTATGCAGCCTGAAGTGAGTCTGTGACTAATTGATTGTCAACCGATGCTGTGTTGGCGCTGTAGTATTCCATAGTCTGCTGCAGCGAATACCATGGGGAGGTTGCTGAGGGACTGAGCGTCGTCGCAAACGAGACGGTCCCGTACGAGTCCTCAGCGTAATAGTTGTTCATAGTAGAAAGCGTCCCAGCTATCCCAGTTGGAGAAGTGCTGTTGGTCTTGTCGGAAAACCCTACGAGCACTACGAGAGTGGACTGAGTGCCGCTCACCGGAGTGAAAGGAAGTTCGGAATTCCTAGCAGTCAATGGAGCCGGATTATAGAGTTGAATGGGTCCCATTTGGCATATGAGAAGGGCAGTTATTAGTGCTGGAGCGATTAGAAGGCTGACCCGGAAAGGCATCTACCGTCCTGGAGGGATTTCCGCTTCTTGCTTCCTCTTGGACCGCAAAAGCCGTCTGTAACTGGTTCAATTGGAGCGAAGTTCCATAGGCAATTGCAGATTCGCTTCTTCGACACTTCTCTCGACATCAGTCAAGAGGACAATCGCTTGACAGCGTTGCATCAAGACTGCAGTCCGGCTAGCCTTAAATATGGTGACTCGCGAGAGTCGCCGTTCATACAAGATCGTTCTCGGGGATCACGGATGAGTAATAGAGATGTAGGAGTTGTCGGCTATGGCGTGTACATTCCATGGGAACGGATCGAGACCGAGAAGATTGTAAGAGAACGGGAGAGAAAGCGAGGCAAAGAGCTGGAAAGAGTCCTCGAGAAGGTTAGACACGGGCTTCTTCTCAGAGAGAAAGCTCTCGCGGGTCACACTGAGGATACGATTACGATCGCCACGGAGGCGGCTGAGAACGCGGTTAGAATGGCGGGCATATCCCCGGATGAGATTGGAACCGTCACGGCAGGCTCCGAATCGAAACCGTATGCGGTTGGAACGATCGCACGTCACGTCGCCTCATTCATCGGAATGGGACAGAATGTCTTTGTCGCCGATCTTGAGGGAGCGTGCAATTCAGGCATGCAGGGAGTCGGCTTCATAGATTCAGAGATTCGTAGCGGTCGCATCAAGTACGGCCTGGCGATAGGTGCAGACGTCGCACAAGCAGAGAGAGGCGACCCTCTAGAATATTCTTGCGGGGCGGGTGCCGGAGCCTTTGTTCTTGGCCGGACGGATCTGATCGCAACAATCGAAGATATCGCGCCGTTTTCAAGTCTGTTTATGGACTTTTGGAGACGCGACCAGGCGGCAGTACCGTCGCATTTCGGCCGCACCACCGTAGAAGCCTACAAGTCGCATGTCATTGGTGCCATCGCCAATCTCTTCCGTAAGCATCCTGATCTTTCTCTATCAGAGTTCGATGCAATAACCTTCCATCAACCCTCTGGATACCTGCCCATGAAGACATGCGCAGCTCTGACCGAGGACAAGATTCCTTACGTGGAGGATGAATCGATCGCCGAAAGAATGAGGCTTTCCGAGCAGGATATCGAGAAGAAAGTCAAGCCTTGGCTTAAAGTGTTGGACACAGGCAACACTTATGCGGCTTCGACACTCATATCTCTAGCATCCGTTTTCGACAATTCCAAGCCCGGAGATCAGGTTCTAGCAGTCTCCTACGGCTCTGGAGCATATTCCAACGCAACTTGGTTCGAGGTTCAAGATGGTATAGAAGATAAGAGGGGGCGGACACCTACTGTGGAGGAATATGTCAAGAGGAAGACGACGATAAAGATAGAAACCTACCAGGACCTGATCAGGGCTCGTCTGCATAGAATAAAGCAACGGCTTGAGATCCCTAGACTCGTGGGGGATGTAGAGCCGGTGAACGGCAAATCCTTCCCTCTCAGTCTATGCTATGGATGCGAACGGATCTACTTCCCTGCCAGAGAGAAGTGTCTTGATTCAGAATGCACGGGGAAGATGGAGGTTAAGCGTTACCCTCTCATTGCTCGATTGAAGAGCGTATCCAAGCTACCTCTCAAGAAGAGATTCACGTCGAACTTCGAGCTACTCGACCAGAACAAAGTGTTGTTTGTAGACGCAAAGCTTCAGGACTTGAAACCCGGTGTCAAGCTTGAGGGCGTCCTGCGGAGACTCGACTACGAGGGAAAGGATGGCCTAATCATGTACGGGATCGCATACCGGCCTGTCTTCCAAGAGACTCTGGCGCTGATCGCACGGCCAAAGCCTCTAGTAATCGCGCCCACGCAATACGCTTAGCAGGTTTTGAGGCAATAGGGTCGCCACTATTAGTCTCAGCCAGACCTCCGGTCGCGTAGCATGGACCTTTTCGAATCAAATCCTGAAGCCAAATTCAGAAAGAAAGTTCAGCGCTTCACAAAGGAGCATGTTGCTCCCGTAGCTGAGAAAGTCGAAGAGGGATGGTTTCCCCGGGATATACTTCGGAAACTGGGAGAGCAACAGCTTCTCGGTGTTGCCTTTTCGAAGAGTGATGGAGGCCATGGACTAGGGTGGAGCTTTGAAGTTATTGTTGCTGAGGAGATCTCAGCCGTAAGCGCCGCTACGGAAATGGCCCGCTTGGCTTCAGGGGCATTGTACGCTGCGCCACTCGCCTACTTTGCAAGTAGGCCGCAGAAACAGAGGTTTCTCAGTCCTGTGCTCGCGGGGGAGAAGGTTGGGGCGCTGGCCCTGACCGAGCCGGGAGCAGGGTCAGACGCGGCCTCTATCAAGACGCACGCAGAACATCGAGGGCAGGATTTCGTTCTCAACGGTGAGAAGCGTTTCATCACAAATGGTGGAGTTGCTGATTTCCTCTTCGTATTCGCAGTAACTGAGCCTAGGAAGCCTGCCAAGTCTGGAGTTAGCGCCCTCATTGTTCCGAGGGAATCGGAAGGAGTGCAGGTGGTGAAGACGTATAGTCTCCTTGGGATGCGCGGCGCAAACGTCGTCCACCTCAGATTTCGCAACGTAAGAGTTCCTGAAGAAAATGTGGTTGGGGGGCTTCACCGAGGATTCCCGATACTGCTTGATGAGCTTGATCGGGAACGCCCCGCGGTCGCAGCGGGAGTGCTAGGGATCGCTCGCTCAGCATTTGAATCAGCCGTAGACTATTCGTCAAGGAGACGGCAGTTCGGCCGGCCAATCAAGGAGTTCGAAGGGGTTAGTTTCAAACTGTCGGACATGCTGGTCAAACTCGAAGCCGCTCGACTACTCATCCTCAAGGCCGCTCGTTTGCTGGATGAGGGAAAGCTTGCTCGGCTTGAGGGTGCCATAGCGAAGGTCTTCGCCACGGAATCTGCTTTCGAGATAACACATCAAGCTTTGCAGGTCCATGGAGGAATAGGGTACACTAAGGATCTGCCGATCGAACGGTATTTTCGTGATGCCAGATTCATGATGATTGGCGGGGGAACGAGCGAGATCATGCGGTTCCTGATTCAACGAGAGATCTACAGGGAGAGGAGCCGACGGTCGTCATGATTGTTACTGGGAATTTTGCGGGCTAGTTACGGGAGGCTTTAGTCGATTTGGGGAAAGGGAGAATGCGAAGAAAGGCTCTATTTTATGTCCACAGTGGAGATCGAAAATTATCGGTGGAAGTGCGAGAATTTCCTGAAGGGCTATTGTCCGGGCAAAGATTGTGACATCTGCGCAAAGATGACGAATAGATTGTTGTTGAAGGGTCTGGTGAAGATCACTCACGCGGATGAGATTCTTCAGCCTCAACAGGCTGCAGCTCCAAGCAACCCACCATAAGTTTTCTTTCCGTTTTTCAGAACCGCGCGATGAACGATAGAAGAATTGTGCATTTTCCATCCGGAGGTAGGTTTATACCGCCTGCGGGCCAATATAGCCTATGGATTCCAGACAGAGTCCACACGGATATCCACAGCATTCTCATGCCGGCCCGGGGGACGCCTAACAAATGGTCGACTTTCACTATTTCATTTTCATCATCAACGCTGACGCCGCGGTTTTCGGAGTCATCGTCTTTCTCATGAGCTACATCGCGTTAAGGCTTGTCTACAGAATGTGGCGGCACAGCCTGCGCTGCCCGCACTGTGGCGAAGTCTACGCGACCAAGCATATCGCGCATATTCCGGAGAAAACGCTGCCCAACACACTTTGGACCTGAAGCGGAAAACCACTAGCCAGCGCGCATCTTTAGTCTA
>VBBB01000138.1:42833-44585 GCA_005882955.1 Candidatus Bathyarchaeota archaeon
GTGCCGCGATGTTTCCCTCCGACATTTCTCAGGTGGTGGTAGAATTCGTGAATCAACACGTACGGGTCGTAGAGATACTCCTGGCTCGATATGTAGATCGTCTTCTCGCGATGAACGTAGCAGCCCAAGGCCTTCTTCTCTCCCGGGGGGAGCCCGATTCTAAGCGTAGGCATGTCAACACGATAGTGTTTGGAGAGGAGTTCGAGCGCGTCCTCGGGACGTCTCTCGATTGAGATTAGTTGAACGACTCTGTTCTGGAATTGCTTCTCATTGGACCTATGATTCGACTTGAATACTGACAGGTTCGTAATCCACAAGTCTGCCTGCTTGAAAGTCTTCGTATGCTTTGAGGTCCAAGAGTCCGTGTCCGCAATTGTTGAAGACTATGACTTTTTGTTCGTTTGATTCCTTGCATCTTATTGCTTCGTCAATGACGTATTTTATGCAATGCGCAGTCTCTGGAGCGGGGATCATGCCCTCGGTTTGGGCGAATGTTCTCGCCGCTTGGAAAACCTCTGTCTGATGATAGGCTACAGACTTCACGTGTCCCTTGTTGATGAGGTAGCAGAGTGAAGGAGCTTTTCCGTGATATCGGAGGCCTCCCGAGTGGATAGGCGGTGAAACGTATTTGTGCCCAACTGTATACATTTTCAATAACGGAGTCATTTCCCCAGTGTCCCCGAAGTCGTAGGTGTACGTTCCCCGTGTTGTTGAAGGCACAGCCTTTGGTTCACAGGCCACAAACTCTGTCTCAGATTTGTTTCTCAACTTGTCTGATAGGAAAGGATAGGCGAAGCCGGCAAAGTTCGATCCTCCTCCGATGCACCCTGCGATGACGTCAGGGTCGATGTCGATGCTCTCGAACTGTTTCTTGGCCTCAAGGCCGATGATTGATTGATGCAGCAGGACATGATTCAAGACAGAACCAAGACAGTAACGAGAATCTTCGTGAGTTACGGTGTCCTCCAACGCCTCGCTGATCGCAATTCCCAGATTCCCGGGATGGTCTTGATTCTGGTCAAGCAGGGATTTTCCAAATTTTGTTTCCTTGCTAGGCGATGGTAGGACTTGTGCGCCATAAGTTTCCATCATCGTTCGTCGTCCTGGCTTCTGGTCGTAGCTGACTCTGACCATGTAGACGCGGCACTTCAGGTTGAAGATGGATGAAGCTAGGGCGAGCGCTGATCCCCATTGACCGGCTCCGGATTCGGTTACAAGCCTCTCAGTGCCCTGCTGACTGTTGTAGTAAGCCTGTGCTAGGGCCGTGTTAGGCTTGTGACTTCCTGTTGGGCTGAGATATTCAGCCTTGTAGAAGATCTTGGCGGGGGTCTTGAGATACTTCTCGAGTCTCCTCGCCCTTACTAGGGGTGTTGGCCTCCCTATCTGGATATAGGCGTCTCGAACCGTTTCCGGGATCGTGATATTCTGTTCGGAGCTGATTTCTTGGCGAATCAGTTCTTTTGCGAAGATTCTCTCCAAGGAGGCGGGATTGATGGGTTGCTTGGTTCCGGGGTCGAGCGGTGGAGGCAGGGGCTCGGTAAGATAAGCTTGAATATTGTACCAGCGAGTGGGAATTTCTTCCTGAGACAGACTAATCCTTGTAAGGTCGCGTGTAGCGAGCTCTGCAAATGAAGCGTCTGTGAATGTTCGTCTAGGCAAGATTTTAAGCTTGCCAGTACAGTTCTGTACATGAGCGTTCGGCGAATAATGTGGAGTAAGATACAGGCCATGATGGAAGGACACGCTGAGAGG
>VBBB01000138.1:44821-45239 GCA_005882955.1 Candidatus Bathyarchaeota archaeon
CTCACAAACCGGGAATCATCGCTGGAGCCTCTCTATTATTTTCGCAGCGGGGAATTAGCATCCGCCAGGCCCTGGTCGATGATCCAGAACTGACCCCGGAGCCTAAACTCATCTTGATTGGAGACAAAGCCATCCCTGGAGAGATCATTCCCAAGCTTCTCAAGATCAATGGCGTGACAAGAGTCTCAGTCTACTAGTGTTACTAACACGCGACTAGTTACTTCAGGTAACATTTATCTGTCCCACCCGTTACGCTAGGTAACAGAAGAGGGTTAGCGCGACGAACCTAAGGCTTTCAAACGAAGATGCAACACGAAGGGTTGAGCCACGATTAGCTCTAGATTACGGGACGTTCAGCAACAGGTTCGGAGATTCAGCCGGCGACAAGGAGCTCGAGGTCTTCCAAAAATACATAGCA
>VBBB01000138.1:45411-45842 GCA_005882955.1 Candidatus Bathyarchaeota archaeon
TCCTTGATTCTCTCGGCTGAGGAGATCGCTCCAGATCTAATTGAGGAAGAGGCCCCCGGAGCACTAGGTACCGGAAAGCTACAGATCGAGACGCTTGGATGGTTCGAGGACACGCTAGAGCGGACCCTACAACAGACACTACGCACCATAGAGCTCCTAGTGAACGAGACTCGCATGAGAATGCTGGCGCCACTACTTCAGAAATCAGCTCTCAAGAGACAGTTTCGGGCGAGAATCAACCCCAAACTCGTCTATCACAACCTCACGGCTTTATCAGAAGCAGGGATCGTCAATGAACCGGTTGAAGGAACCTTCGAGCTGAGCCAGCTTGGCAAAGCTGTCCTACCGGAGTTCATTGCATTTTTGGAGAACACGCGCAAGACCCTCGACGATTATAGGCACAAGGAGGTGAAATCGATTGGAAGACAATG
>VBBB01000132.1:0-5181 GCA_005882955.1 Candidatus Bathyarchaeota archaeon
CCTGCCCCAACAAGTGTAACGGAGAATGGTTCGCGGTCGAAAAATCGCATCCTATTCGGAAATTCAAGCGAACCTTCGAGGGCTAAGCAGAGAGCACCGCTTTCCCAGCAGAGTCGGCGCCAGTGGTGGTGATGTGTTCTAGCACGGAGTCGTTCAGCGCTTGTCAGTCTATGGCTGATATGGCTAACCGTCAAGCCCACCCTCATGCGATAGGACATAGCTTGTCGCACAGCGCTTAAGTTTGACCAGGTTCTAGTAAAGCAAGACAGAATTGTTCAACGTCAAGGTCAAACGCAAGGGCCAAATGACGATTCCAGTTGGTCTTAGAGAGAAGTTCAATCTTCACGAGGGGTCATTGCTTGAAGTGGAAGAGAGAGACAACGCGATTCTACTCAGGCCCGTCTCACCTCTTGAAGCTGGAAAGGTCGTGGGAAAGGAGGCGTACAATCAGATTCTGCGAGAGCTAGAAACCCTCAGAAAGAACTAGCGATGACCCCCGTAGCAGATACGCGCCTTCTCCTGACACTACAGTTTCCTCCTACTAAGGAATTGAAGGCACGCATTGAAGAAACAATTACCCGCGAACTTGCTGGTCGCCTCGTCGCTCCATCCGTGGTGTCGACTGAATTCCTCAAGAGAAACAGGTGATTCATTCTCGGCTCTGGAGCCTACCCATCACTCCTGGTTCTATTGTAGTTCCGCATACTCACTCAAGAGAGGACGAGGTTACTTACGTTATCGAGGGCGAAATCGGCGTGAAGATAGGAGATCAAGTGGTCACCGCGCCGTCAGGGTCTTACGTTTTCAAGCCCAGAAATGTCCCTCACACTTTCTGGAATCCCGGGACAAGGGACGCACGGACACTTGAGACGATAGCACCGCCAGACTTTGCAAGCTACTTTGAAGAGTTATCCAAGATTCTATCAGAACCCTGCTCCTCTGCCAAGAGAAAGGAGTCGGAACTCGACGAGAAATACGGTCTAACAAACCACCCTGAATGGCTGCCTGAACTCGTCAGAGAGTACAAACTCAAGAATCCGCTATCCTAACCATCCTACCTCATAGACTCTCCCTAAAGCAGCTGAAGAAGTCTAGCTAGCAGGGCCGCGAAGATGGCTAGAAGGATCGCAATGAGTCTTTCAACATTGCGAGATTCGAAGGGCCACTCGGAGATCTTGGAGGCCTCCTCCCTGAGTGCTAGAAACTTTTCCAGCTCGATGAGATCTTTAACGTTGGTCGAGGGGGAGTCTTCTTGATTTGGCGCTCCTGAGTTATAGGAGACTGTAAACAGTTCCTTGCTCAGAGAACTGAGCTTCGCCTCCTCTTCCTCCTTAGCTCCAACCATTCGCCTGTGTATGCCGATTAGGGGAAGGAAAATCATCGAAATGCCTATCGCCACTATTGCGAGATTGCTGACTAAGGAGGGCACGTCTCCCGTAATCAGGCTCGCCCACAGAGTTATCGTGATCGCGACGGAAAAAATCGCAGCCGATGAGACAACGATTTGTCCCAAAGGCCGCAGACCAAGCATTCTGTCCTCGTAAAATTTCTTCAATCTTAGTGGCTCGCGGCCGAACCTGGAAACGCCCCAAAGGCCGCTCAAGTACACCCAGAATGCAGCTCCGTAAATCATGAACGCGATTGCAGAGAGAATAGTGATGCCCACAAGGGAGACTGGACTGGTCGCAATCAACCCCCTCGCTGGAAAGTAGAGAGAAAAAAAGAGAAGCGTAAAAAATAGTGAACCGCTAAGGCTCGTCATCGGACCGAACGCTTTGCGATAGGAACTCTCGGCAGTTGGTGACAGTGGAGACAGCCTAGGTCTCGCGGAAAGCACAAGAAGCCGCAAGTACCTTGTCAGATACATGTCCACGAAGAGAGCCAGCGTGGACACTACGACTTCTGCCACCCCCTGGACTGCGGATCCTTGTTGAGTAATGGGAAGGATCGAGAAGAAGCTGGCCGACACAGTCTCGCTCCAAGCCTGTCCTATGTTCAAACTCCCCAGATAGAACACGAGAAAGGAGCCGGGACCTCCAGCCACAAGGGAAATCACGAGGCAGCTTATGGTATATGGCAGATGTGTTGGTCGGGTGAGTCTCTCGGGGACGGTTAATCGCTCCGGACCGGGTGGGCTTAATTCTCTCGACAAAGTCAGTTTTCGGCCGGGACTAGTCTATGGATACTTTAGGGATTTAGGGTTGTTTTGTTTGGTTACTCAACGCTTAAGCACTATTAGTGAAGTTCACGGAAGCAGAGCGTACTCCCGGAGGTCAGTCTTGTGAGTAAAACGGTACGGGCAACACAGGAGAAAATGAAGGCAGGAGGACACATGCCGTTTGAAGAGTTTCCACTGAAGGAAGTAGATCAGCTCGTTCACGAACTAGACAAGGTCAAACCTGCTGGCTCGACTGTGATAGTGACTCCGATGGAGGATTCGCATCATTCGCCCTGTTTGAAAGAGATCATAGCGGTAACGGTTCACACCGCAGGCAAAGATGATCAATCTAGCGAGTCTACCAATACTGTCCAGAGTGCAAAATCGCAGTACGAGTGCTCTAATCAACCGATCGCAAGTCAACGAGTAGTTCACGTTGATCGCAGACAAGGATGATTAGTTCACGTTAACCGAAGCGAAGGCACGATTAGTTTACGTCATCGGCCACGAACAACTTTTCGCATGACCATCACCCGGTTGCTTGCGCCGAAAGAACCGAGTGGGCGGAATCCCTGGTTTAGGTACATTGATTCGGTTCCGCCCCAGATGAATGAGTTCGAGTATTTTTTCCCCTTAGGAAGAGCGATTGGATATCCGTCAACTGTCCCGCCTCCCTTGGCTGCGATGAACCGGAGTGCGCCTTCCAGTGCGGCTTTCGCAACTCCCTCGCGCCTGTGGTCGCGGTCGACGAAGAAGCATGTAGTTCTCCAGTGGGGCAGATCGACGTCCATCTTGCCATAACCAAGCATCCGGCCCGGGAGTTCGGCTAGAGGTCCGAACTGGCACCAGCCAACAACATCGGGCCCGTCATAGACTAGAGCTGCGTGAGACTGGTTTGCTCGGACAAGCTTCTCCTTGTACTCCTGGTGCTTTCCAGACCATTGTTTCCTAAGGCTGGGCGTCATGTGGAACCAGGTGTCCCAGCAGCCACCCCAGACTCCGTTGTGTTTTTCGACCATCCGCTCAAAGTCGGGCCATGTCTCCCTTCCGAGCTCCTTGACCTGAAATCGCGCTGAGGACTGTCTTCCGCGTTTCGTGTCAGACCCTTCGTCTCTGTTCGACGTAGAGCCTGCGGAAATTGGTTTAGTCTGAGGGCTGAGTCTCCGGGGTCCGCTAGGGCTTGTAAGGGGGGAGTTCGAGTGCGCGCTCATATGCTGCTCGGCTCCGCGCCTCTTTTCCTAATGACTATTTGATTCCCTCTCCTTATCCAAATCAATTTCTCTTCACTGTGGGAGCTGTTCCTCAGCGTCAAAGCTTTCTGAATGTGTCTGGGGATGGCGGCCGTTCCGTTCTTCCTGAGCATGGTCTTTCTCCAATCCGACTGCGGCGTGCCCTTTGTGACGATCACTTCGTCTCCCGCCGGAGTCCACAGCAGCTTGGACCTCTCGCCCGGCTTCGGCTTCAGGCCTAGCGCTTCCATCACCTTCTCAGGGACTTGGGTCGTTCCACCCCTGTTCAGAATCGTCTCGGCTAGGAGAAAGTCTCTTGCCAAGTCTGCGCGTGGCCTACTCGATGAAAATGGCTGGACGGTATGGCTCCGCGGACCGAGCGCGATCCTTTGGATCACTCACTCTTTTTTCTCCTTCCTGTCCGACCTGGATCTCGGCTTTGAATTCTCGGCTGAAAAAGTCTATGGCGTCCTCTAGTATCTTCATCTCTTTCAATTCCAGTCCTACTCTCGACTTGCGCAGTTCTTCTTTCATCTGAGTTGCTTGCCTGATCGCCTTAGAGGCGAAATCAGCCGCCGGCTTTCCGATACTGCGAAGCTCGGGCTCAGACATCACGTCTCTGATGAAAGTGCCTTGGTCGGATTGGCTTTTGACCGCCATGTCTAGTGCTTTCTGGTATATGCGCCATTTCCAAGGGGCAGCCGAATAGTACGTGATCCGTTTCGGTGTGAGACCCGTCGCTCTCAAGATTTCCGCAGTATCATCAAGTGTCTGTCGAATAATTGATTCTGCAGCTTCTGCCGCGCTATCGTGGAGACTCTCCTCAAATTCCGGCCAGTCCGCCTTTGCGACCATTCCTTTGTTGCCGAGACTCGCCCACATCTCTTCAGCCACGTGAGGCGCTAGAGGAGCGATCATTCGAGCCTTGAAGTCAAAGACCTGCTTCAGAACCCGGTCTCGACCCTCGTGGCTCTTCTTTCTTGGACCTAGCCTGCGCTGATACCAGGCGGTGTCGTTCTCGATATTGTACAATATCGCGTTGATGACCTCCCTCACTCGCAGCTTTTCCATAGCCGTCGTGGCTGTTTGAGCGGCACTGTTCAGACGACTTAGCATCCACCTGTCGAGAGTCGAAGGGCTACTCTTTCCTGATACTCTTCGTCGGCCCAGCTTTCGGGACTGAGCTACTAGATTTACTAGTCTCTCCTGAATTGTTGCGACTAAGGATTCGCTGAAGTCCGTGTCTTGATTCAGCTCCGCCGTGGATAGGACTCCGATTCGTAGAGGGTCGGCGCCAAACTTGGCGATTGCTTGCCTTAGGGGAATTATGTTCTCTAGTGATTTCGACATCTTCGCCCGCTCCATCAATACGAACCCGTTTGCGACTATGCCTTTAGGCCAGAGGTTTCTTGGGAAGAGTGCGGTGTGGTGGAAGATGTACATCGACAGGTGGTTTGAGACCAGATCCTTTGCTGAGTGTCTCATGTCGACCGGGTAGAAGTAGGTGAACTCTTTCCGTATTCCTTCCATGATTCTCTTCGAGATTCTGGTCTCGCGTGTTATGGCTTCGGCAGAGCCTTCGCCTAGGAAGATGTAGTCGAAGAATGCGTCGGGCAAATCTTCGGGAGATTTTTCGAACCTCTTGAAGCTAACCCAATCGTTAGCCAGATACTTTGCAAGGATGTAGTAGGCCATGTAGATTACAGAGTCGGATAGCGCTTCGATAATCCAGTCTGGGTCCCAAGGCAATCGCGTGCCCAGTCCGACTTTCCGTGCACAGGCTCGCTCTTTCAG
>VBBB01000132.1:5195-7041 GCA_005882955.1 Candidatus Bathyarchaeota archaeon
TGGTCGAGGCAGAGATGCGCTTGTTTCTTCCAATCGGGGTCTCCATAGTTGATGAACCATTGATTGTCGACTATGTGAACAACGACCCTGGTGCCGCATCGGCAGATAATGGGTTTGTTCAGTATCTCGTAGAGTTTCGTTAGCTTTCCGGCGTTTGTCAATTCCTGGATTATTGTCTGTCTGGCTTGTTCGACTGATTGACCGGTGTATGGTTTCGCGTTTTCATTCATGCTGCCGTTGTGGAATTCTTTAGAGTAGAGGTCCTTCGTTGCCTCGGCTAGCCGGGGATCCTTCTGGGCAGTTATGCCATACTTCTTTACGATGTCAGCTGCAGGAGATTGGGAGAATCCTTCCAGTGTGATTACGGATATTGGTTCTATCTTTTCGACTATTGCCTTGGCATGGTCTGGGAGCGAAGGGTTCGTCTTCAGCTCAGTTAGGGCTTGGTAGTCGTACGGTGCGTGTCCGGGCACCGACATGACGATTCCTGTACCATTCTCGGGTTCCACGAATCGTGCTGGGAGGATTGGGATGATCGCTTGAGTTACTGGATTTGTCAGGGTCTTCCAGAGCAGCTCTTTTCCGGATAACTCGCGCTCGATACTGATGTTATGATTCTGATGCTCTAGGGTCGCAACGGCTTCCAGGCTCACGATCCATCGCTCCTCGTCTACTCGAGCTTGGACGTATTGGGCCTCCGGGTTTACCCAGAGGTTCGTTACTCCGAAGATTGTTTCGGGGCGCAGGGTTGCTGTTGGATAGACTATTTCGTCCTGACGGAACTTGATGAGGCTCGATTCTCCGATTTCCGGCTCTATGTCCCCTTGGGTGTCCACGGTTCCGACGGGATTCTTGTCATTAGGACACCATGCGACGGGGTGGGTTCCCTTCGTTATGTAGCCGTGCTGGTTTAGCCATCTGAAGTGCCATTGTATGAATCGATTGTACATGTGGTCGATTGTTGTGAATTCTCTACGCCAGTCGATCGAATAGCCAATTTCGATCATGCCCTTCTTGATGTCATTTCGAAAATATTCGGCCATTCGCTTCGGTTCCTTCAGTTGATCGAACTTTTGCCTGGGAATGCGATAGACTTCGGTGAATGTCTTGACTATTTCCGGATCGTTCTGGCTGAGCCGTTTTGCCATGGCGTATAGTGGTGTTCCGGTGTAGTGGAATCCCATTGGGTAGAGGGTGTTGTATCCTCTCATTCGGTGGAATCGCGCGTTAGCGTCTGCTATGGTGTATGTTCGGCCGTGGCCTATGTGTTGCGGAGAGTTAGGGTAGGGGTAGGCTGCGGTCACGAAGTATTTTGGCCGGCGCGCGTCCGGATCGGTCTGGTCAACTTTTGCCCATGCCCATTTCTTCTGCCACTTTCGCTCTAGGGCACGCCAATTGAATTTGGCCAATGTTTATGCCACTTCTTTGGCGGTAGGTATGGAGAGTTGTCTCTGGATAGTCTCCTCTATGATTCGCATCGCTTCCTCGGCTTTCTCCTTGAGAGGCCCCCCGCCAGATGCGAAGAATTGTCTGCCTCCACCTCCGCCTCCAACTGCTTTGGCCGCTCCGGAGACTATCTCGCCCGCGTTTATGCCAGCGTTCACTGCCTCCTCGCCGGCCGCCGCGACTATCTGGACCCTGTCGGAGACCTCGACTATGACCGCGACCATTTTTTTGTCTGACTCTTTGAGTCGGTTCGCGATCTCGACTGGGTCCATTCCCTTCCGCATCGGACCCTTTGTGAGAACGAGCTTGATGGGACCCAGAGCTTTGGCGTTGTTCTCCAGTTGTCGTACGTGAGACTCAAGTGTCTTGGCCGTATGCTTCTCCAGCTCTCTCTGTAGAG
>VBBB01000133.1 GCA_005882955.1 Candidatus Bathyarchaeota archaeon
GACACTCGACAAGCGGTTTGAGCGAGACACGAGGGCTTTGCACGACTTCCTCTGGCAAGGAGCCACGGAGCGGGGACCGGCCTTGACATCGGCCCTCGTGAAGGACGCCCACGACGCCGACGCGTTCCTTCGCCTCGGCGGGTTGCTCCGCAAGAACGCAGAGCCGCTCGCCAAGGGAGGGACGAAACCGGGCAACGGGGAGTCGCTCTTCGAGCTCCTCGACCATTCGTGGGGTCTCGGTTCCGCGACGGTCCTCGCATCCAAAAGAGACTTTCGCGGTGCGGCGGGACGCGCGAAGGAAGTCGTTGGCAGCGCGAGCATCGGCGTGTGCGCGAACACGGGATGTTTCGAATTCGTGGAGGAATGGGAAGGTGGGAAGACCGATTTCGACACGTACGCGGGAAAACTGGCGGCCTTCCTGGAACCGAAGGGGATCTTGGACGCGCCACAGTTCAAACGGATGTTGGCCACGGTATACAATTTCGGAATGGACTGGAATGGCGCCGCGAGCCAGTTCGAGCAAGCGCTCGCCGCTCGAGCGTCCATCGCGGGGGGCGGGTGGTGCCTTCTGACCGCGGTATCAATCCGTGAGATGCTCGGCGCCGCGCCGAGGTTTTCATCCTCCGACTACGCGAAAATCGTCGATCGCATCATCGCGCGTCTCTAGTGAATTGATCCTTCGGCGCGTTAGACCTTGGATCGAAGTTTGGGACGGTACGATTTCGTTCCGTCTGGGAGGTCCGTTGCTACAAAGTCGCCGTAGAGGTACGGGTAGTCCCGAATGCAAATCTCCGCAATTTGATTGAAGACCATTCGAATTTCGACTTCGGCGGAGGGATCCGTCCGCATCTCGATGACCCATCGAAGGGTTCGATGGTTCGCAGTCCAAATGAGATTCGTCGCCAGGCCATCCGGCAGGATGCGGCGAATCGCGGAGGTGAGGCGTTTCTTCTGGTCCATCGTCATCTTCTCCCAGGGCACTTGGGCCTCCAGTTCCCGGTAGGCCTTTTCCGCGGCAGCAACGGCCTTCTCCATGGCCTTCCGTTGTTCGGGATTCAGCTCATCGGGAATCCAGAATCTTATTTCTGGCGGTCGAACATACCGCAACGACTCCTGACTGACCGCCGTTCCGACTCGGTGTCTCACCAACTCGTGCGTGGTGATGCGGCTCACGTGGCAGATTGCGAAACTCACCGCGGAATGTTCCAGAATTGATCCGTCACCGCGACTCACGATGTTCCGGAAATAGTCCGCCGGATCCTCTCGGATCCGCGTCACGTTCGGATTGAGTCCGGGCTCGTAGCTTTCGTAGCAAATCCGCCCGGCGAACTCGATCAGTGTTTGACCGTCCGTCCCGTGGGTGCCCAGGAACTTTGAGCTCGCGGTTTCGCTGGCACCGACTTCGGCAAGCACGCGGCCGAGGGCCTCGGGATGAACGACCGTTTCGCCGATCTTGATCACGATGGGCCTTACATTTTTCATGACATCACACCGCCTCCGATTCTCTCAGGTCGAGGGACGCGTCGGACCCCAACCGCAAGGAACGAATCGGATAAGAACCCCTCGAAGGGGAGCGCGAATGTCGTCACAGCCAGCGGAAGAGGACCTTCCAGAATTCGGACTTCTCCGGCTTTCGGACCCCCGAGAGGACCGTCTGAAGGACGTGCTGCTCTTGGGCGCCCTTGTTCTCGTAGCCCGCCGACATCGCGTCGTAGTCGGAGAGCCGCTCGAGGGTCGTCTTCTCCACGAGGATGGCCTGGCCTTCCCCCACGACCTCGTCTTTGAACTTGACGACGAGCCGGTTCCCGGGCACGAGGGCCATCCGATCGTGCTCGTGAGGCGACAGGTAGGTCTGGTACACGTACTGCTTTCGGACCTTCTCCTCCGCGCCAGGATACGTGATAGTGATCGTCTTCGGCGGCGCCGCATTGGGCGGGATCATGGACCTATCGTCGGCGGAACCGCGGTCCGAGGATGAATCTTTGTCCGCTCACAGAGCCGCGAGGACTTCGTCGGTGTGGCCCTCGACCCGGACCTTCGGCCAGATCCGGGCGATCTTTCCGCCTTCATCAATGAGGAACGTCGTCCGCTCGATCCCGAAATACTCTCGACCGTACAGGTTTTTCTTCTTCCAGACCCCGTAGGCCTCGGTCACCCGGCCTTTGTCGTCGCTGAGCAGCGGGAAGTTGAGATCGTACTTCTCTCGGAACTTGACGTGGCTTGCCGTGTCATCTCGACTTACGCCGAGGACAATCGCGCCTTTCGAGGTGACGCGGCCGAGGTTGTCGCGGAAGCTGCAAGCCTNNNNGTACAGCACGACCTTCTTCCCTCGGAGGTCCTTGAGCGACACGATTTTCCCGTCGTCCGAGCGCAAGGTGAAGTCGGGAGCCGGTTCACCGACCGCGGGCATGGCCAATCCTCGCCCCATGGAGGCATCCGTCTCGGATAACCCCACCGATTGTCGTCCCCGCGGCTCCAATCCGAGGGGATGCGCGGGTTCGTCCAATACAGTATCAACTCTGGTATTTCTCGACGCATCCTTTATGTAAACGTACCAGGTTCGTTTTCATCAAGCCCTCTCAGCCGTAGGTGGAATCAGGGACTCCATGGCCCGCAAGGCGAATTCTAGCAAGCCGCCGGGACCCAAGACGGGGTTCCGACCGTCGTTCGAGAGGGCGAAGCCGCCGACGAAGCCGCCGAAGGCGGCGGCAGCCGCGGACCCGGGCACCTCGGCCCAGCAGGGCATGCTCCAACT
>VBBB01000081.1:0-2109 GCA_005882955.1 Candidatus Bathyarchaeota archaeon
CATGATCAGACGAGGAAAGTGTGACGATGCCGTCTACCAAGTAAGAAAGGCTACCAATGTCTCCACTTTCGCTCACGAGTATAACGCCCACTTTGCTCTCGTCTGGGTCTGATAGGATGACGGACTCAAGCATACGCCGTCCCTCTTCTGTTGTGTTCCTTAGCGCCCCTTCCCAACTGTCTATGACCAGGAGCCCCTTTTGTAGGGACCGCTTGGCCGCGAGGACCTTGCTGAGGACATCGTCGGCTTTCGACACTCGCAGGTCGTGAAGTCCCTCCGCCCAGCTGCCTGTTGCTGTTCTGCCGGACATGGAGTCTACGACCTCGTGTATCCAGGGAAAATGCTTTCTGAGCTTGGTAGGTGAGACTCGGCTGGACACGTACAGCCTGTTTGGGGGAACTGTACGCCGACCAATACGCGGTCCTTCAATCCTCCTAAGAAGTTCGAAGGCCAGAGTCGTCTTTCCGGTACCGGGTTGTCCCTGAACGAGAAGGACGTTTCCCGGGGTTTGTAAGAATTTTGAGAGAAGATTCAAGAGATTGGACGGATTGGCTCGCTCAACACTCGGCTCGACCTCGATCTGTTCCACGGCCAATTCTCGGCCTCCGGAGCCTTCGTCGGCTATCATGGGAATCTCACGCTTTGAGGGCTTCCGCTGGCAACAAGTATTGTGTTACCAAGTGTCTGGGTCCTGGGTTGAACACAAGCGGGCGCCGTAGGGCTCCAACCGGGTAAGGATCGACTTGTCTCAAAGAGGCATCTGAAATTGTTTTTGAGACTCACTGGGAATGACATTAGTAGGGGAAAATCACTTCGCTGATTCTTCCTTGTGCTGAACTAGGGGCGACATCTCCTAGGGTAATGCCTGACTCTGGCCGAGGCATTCTAGACGGGATTGAAAGTTCAAGCTCAGGATGTCTTTGAGATTACTTGTGATAACCCTGAAAAACTTCGGTTGCACTCTGCCACAGATGCCACAAGCTTCAGGGCACTGACACCTGGGATGTTTCTCCCAGAAAACATGGAATACCAGTCGCCGTTTAGCGGTCCAGAGGAGTATTGGTTAGGTTGAGTATGTGCGAACTGAAATACTTAGCGTCAAAATACGCATCAAACTCAAGAGAACGTTAGTCAGGGTGATTTCCTCTCCCCGATTATCACAAACCTCCATCCAAGAAGGCCTACATCAGGGAACTCGCCAAGGTCATCTCAGAAAATGGTGCGCAATCTGACTTGAGCGACTTTCTCAACTCAAGACTTCTTCTAATTGTCCCATATCCTATTCGTTTTGTGATAGGGTTGATGATTCGCTGACGTTATCTTTTTGACGCTTGTCTCTGACGTTTTCCCTTTGGGGTTTTCTGGTCGGGTCGCGACTTGAAATCGTCAGTGTTAGAAATGCTCAGTGGATAGTGTGGCCTGAAACGAACCTTGGCTCGTATCGAGTAGAATTTCTTTAGGAACGCCTTGTCTGTTGGACTCTCGCCCATGTCCGGTCCAATGTCTTCCGGCTTGGCCCGTTGATTGTATCTCCTTTGAAAAGCCGATATTCTACGTTGCAGAGAAGAATCCTCGTTCATCTCAGTCATTTCCAGCCCATGGTTGGTGAGTCTGGCGCCCGGCACGGCTACGATGCTAAACAAGTACTCCATTCGTCGTCGAATTTTTTGTCAGTTAAGGGTTGCTGTTTTTCCGAACCTTATACGATCCTGAAACTTTTTCATTCTCTCTAGATCCATTCCGCTGCTTATTTTGACCTTTCCTAATTTGTCCAGGACTAGCCTTCAGATGGGACCGGGCTAGAGCTTTCTTCTAGGCTTGCTGGACAGGTAGAAATCCCATTCCAATGCGGCGCGTCCGGATCACTTCGACCATGTCACCTTGAATGAAGCTAGCCCAGTGCTTGGAGCGTTAGCATAGCCCGCGCAGTAGTCGAAGCTTCCTGGCCCACCAAGGTCAAAGGGCTGGCCCGAAACTAGGACTGATCCATCGTCGCAGTCGGTACTTCCGATATCATGATTCACGATTTTCAGATCAGTATATCCTGCAGGCAACGTGAAGAAGGGTCGGAACCGGACAGACTCCCCGACTGTAAGCGCAGCACGGCCA
>VBBB01000081.1:2126-2557 GCA_005882955.1 Candidatus Bathyarchaeota archaeon
AACCGCCAGCAACAACGGTCGCCCGACTGGATCGAAGGGCCAAGCAGTTAGGTACTAGTTTAGAATGGTTCTCCCCATGGGACTTGGCCAGAACTGGCATGGCCTCGACCGGAATTGCGACCAGAAAGACCAGTAACACAGTTGTGAGGACCCGGGCCACCTTGTGCCTTCTTTCGGAAACAGGCAAGGCTACAAAGGGTGGGTCTCGGGGCCATGTTAGACCGCAGCGTTACCATTTGTTTAGGATACGAGTAACGCGTTCCTACGTTAGAAACCATTCGTGGCCTCTTCTGCTTTCAGGTTCTTTGATGAGAGGTTCGTAAAGATTCGACTTGCATCCTTCTCAATCCATCGGTTGCGGTGCAACCTTCTGCTCCCCTTCTCGGCTTTGGACGGGTCGAAGGGATCTTCTAGCGCGGATCATTGTTGGT
>VBBB01000081.1:2580-14136 GCA_005882955.1 Candidatus Bathyarchaeota archaeon
ATAATCTACCAACTGGAGACTTTGAGATTGGAGAGTTCTCGCCGCTGCTCGAATGCCTTGGCGAGAGGCCTTGTCTTTGATTCTGTCTTATCCAGTCTGGTATGATGACGGCCCTGATAAGTTGTTGAACATTGATGCCCCTTGCTTCAGCCTCGGCTTTGACAGCTTCGAAGCAACTGTCTCCAAGGGAAAAGATGAACTTGGCCAATGTCTATTCCGCTCCTGGAATCTCTTCGGGCCCTTTGGGCCTCGAAATCGACCCTGGGAAAGTCAAGCGTCCTTTTGTTCTTTCCGAATTATTCTCTTTGATATGGTCAACTAGGACCACGGCCTTGAAGGCGTTCCTGATTCTTCGGAGAGTTTCAACCAAGTTGTCTAATCGTTGCATGATCTAGGGCTCCGAGTTAGGATGAGTCTTCTCTGTCAACCAGAGGAAGACCTTCCAGCGCAATTTTTTCCGTTGTCATCTTTCTTCGGCACTTATTCGGATGCGGTAGATAATCGTCCTGAGAAAGGGGGAGTTCGAGGTGCCTAGGGATATCGTCTAACCCCAAGTTACGGTGAAGCTAACGACTCCGGTTACCGGAGCGGTTGTTCCAGTGGCGCAATAGTTGTAGTCGCCTGTTGGAATGCTCACAGCAGTGCTTTGCGCAAGAGCTATTCCTGCTGAAGCTGTACAAGTTGCACCAGGAGCAATGAGACTAAGGGTTGTAGGCATGCCACCTGCGCCGATTGCTGGTGCCTCTGTTGGAATCTTGGTGATAGGACCGTTTGTTACTGATATTGCGGCTGTTCCTGATGAACAACTATAGACCAAGGCAAAGGGTGACCCTGCTGTTACGGTGGCTGGCGTAACGGTCAACGCAGTCGTGGTGGATACACCACAGTTCGCTACTAGGTTTGCGGCGACTGCTCCCGTCGGCACAGATGGGAAGTACTGCGTGAAGGTTACGAAAGCAACGACGCCCCCGACTGCGGCAACGGCGATTAACCCCAATATGATTGTTCGTGTTCGACTCAATCTCAACTTCGATTTTGGTTTCTCTTCCAATTCTCACCCTCCTCTCCCACAAACACATTGGGTGAGTTTCACTTCAACCGATATTCTCATTGAAGACGACGAGAGTTGAAGTCCGCCAAGGAGCATTAGATTGAGTCCACCGTAAGATGAGGAGGAAGCTTCCTAATTTTCCATCGCGATTTTTCATGAAGTAAAGTGTTATGGCACGCAGGCATTTGCTATTGGATTACCTACAACCAAGCCGCTAATAGAGCCACCACACGAGTCGCTGATGCTACCCGAATTGGTGATCACAGCGCTGTTAGTGATTGCGGCAGAGTTGGTTATGCTGCCGCTGTTGGTAATAGGGCCACTGTTGGTGATGGGGCCACTGTTCGTAATAGTACCAGAGCTGGTCAAGATACCAGAATTGGTGATAAGACCGGTTCCGGTGTTAACGATGATACCTGTAGCACTCTGAGTAATAGGGCCGCTGCTTACAAGGGCGCCAGAGTTGGTAATGCTACCGCTGTTGATGATGTTGAGACTGTTGGTAACAGTGCCCCCTAGCTCATTGGTCAGAATGCCAGAGGTTGGTAAGGTGATGGTACCAGAGGTAGTGATTATACCTGCGTTCTTGTTGATTATAGTGCCGCTGTCTGTAATGACACCGGTCGGACCGTTGGTAAGTGTGCCGCTATTTGCAATGGTACCAGCGTTGGTTACAGGTCCGCTGTTGGTGATTGTACCCAAGTTTGTTATTGTACCAGTAAGTGTGTTTGTGATAAGGCCGCTGCTAGTAATTGTACCCGTAAGGCCGTTTGTAACAGGGCCGTTATTGGTTATAGTACCAGATGATGTGATCGTACCAGTGTTGTCAAATGTATTTGTTGTTGTCAGAATGCCAGTTGGACCAATTGTAATGGTGCCAGAGTTGGCTGCAGGTCCGCTGTTGGTGATGGTGCCCAAGTCAGTGATAAGACCCGTATTACTAAGAGTAACATTAGAGGCGATAACTAGCGTATTGCCAGAGATAATTGTCAGAGTAGAGACGGTGCATGTTGAGCTAGCATCAGTCCAAGTTCCGCCTAATGCATGACATGATGTTTGACCGGATAATGTAATAACTACGCCAGATAGTGGAGGGGGTATGATGGCAACTACGCTGACAATTCTAGTTACTTGAGCTGCCTGATTTCCTGCAGGGTCGACTGCATTGTAGGTTACTATGTATGAGCCTACCACACTTGTGTTAACTGCACTTGAATTTATTATTGCGACTAATCCGACATTGTCTGGATCAGCTACAGTAGCACCCAGCTCGTTATAGACACCTCCGACTTGTATGACTTGAGGATTAGCACCTAGCAGAGTAATTACTGGTGGTGTAGTGTCGACCGGTGGTGTGATACCTTTTGGAGCTGTAATTGCATCAAAAGGTCCTGTAGTAACTGCTCCATTTGACAAGATTCTTCCATCCAAACTTACCTTTGTACCTACTGTAATAGCTGCATTACTCAGGACATTTCCTGCGAAAACACTGTTTGCTCCAAGTGTTGTTGCACCTACTGGTACCCAAGATACATTGTCGGCTTTTGCATTTCCGGCGAGTTTTACAATTGAGCCGGCTACGGTATTGAGTGCACCGCCCAATCGGAAGATGTAAACTCCATCACCGCTAAGAGTCGTTACTGTGTTTATAGAAACAGCACCTGCAATACAATAGACTCCAGGTGTTAGTGGTTGGGGAAGACTGTCGAGGACAGTTGCCGCAGTAAGTGTTGTTGTACAAGCTCCAGATTGTGCTGGATCGTTTAAGAAGGCGATGAGCTTGGCTTGAATTGCTTCTGCTGAAATATAAGTAGGACTAGTAGACGTGAAAGTTGTACCAGTAACTGTCGGAGAATTTGCAGGTGGTACAGCGTATCCAAGATCTCCATTAAGAACGGTTCCTGCACCGGTGTTGGTGTAGGTATTAGCGAGAATAGCAAAATTGTTGACTCCCGTAAGGTTTGAGGCTCCCGCTGAAGTGAATGCTTGGGCGAAAAGTGCGTATGCAACTGAGCCCACTATGGTAGATGAAATCAGCAATAGAACGAGCGGTGTCTTGAGAGACCGTTGACTTAGAGCCCTCATGACTCGGAGTTTTCTTTTAGATTAAAATCAGTTACGCCCCTAGGGGAGTGTTTGCTAAAAGTGAAGAAGCCGTCGCGCAACAAAAAGGCAGGCCCATAGCCACGAGCAACTCAGCCCAGCTACCAAAACCTAAACGCAGTAGAATGGAAATTTACAACGATATTCTCAAAGGGATAGAGCAAGAATTGAGGAGTAGTGGTGAGGTAAAGCCTACGCGAGTACAACAACGGTGTAATCTCGCCTACGATAAATTTTCACGTTATCTCGGAGAAATGGCAGCCAAGGAACTGATTCTTCGAGAACCAATTTCAATTACTGCAAAGGGTTTGGATTTCCTGCAAGACCACAGACGAATCAGCAGATTTGTGCACGAAATTGGCATGAAGTACTTGGATTACAAGGAATCAAGGCTTTCTGAAGGAGAAGATTATGGACCAATAAAGTTCCTTGATAACCTACCGCCCAAGAGTCATTCGGTGCTTCTCTGTGACGATAAGAAATATGCGGAATTGGTAACGTCTTACTACATATCGAAGGGACTCGAAAGAGGAGAATCGTGTGTCTATCTCACGTTCGAGGACCCAACAAAAATCGAGCGAAGATTATCTAAAAATGGAATAGATGTAGAATCCTCCAAGCAAAGAAACCTCCTACGTGTATACACGATCAAACGTTCTGATATCAGTGAAGGCAACCCGTACGATAATCTCAAGAAGGTGATCCGAGGGTCTACCATCGGTCTGAGACCTCCATACCGCTTTTATCGCAATTTTGTGCCAATCGAGAAGTCGGTTAAAGGCATGAAGCTAGAGTTGAGCTATGAACAGTTACTTCATGATAACTTCAAGAGCCTTGATCTTTCGCTTATGTGCAGACATGATCTCAGTGAGATAGAAAAATCAGAGCGTACGGATTTTGTTGAGACACTCTTGAAGAATCACCACCAGGTAATTTATGCCTCGGAACCTGAAAAAGCAATTGCGTTTGACCCCTCGTTACTTGAGAGTGAGGAGTGACTATCTAAGAGATAGAAGACCCTAGTGACCGCGCGGGGTGAGGGATAATTAAGCCGAGGAGTGGACTTTCGCCCTAACTACGCAATGATGGCTCCTGAGAATTGCGACGAGTTCCAGCCGTCAGCAATCCATTTCTTAGGACCGGCTTTTCAGTTAAGCCTTTTCTGGAAGAGATCTAATCGGGCGGCGGACCCTGGCCCCTTGGCATCGGGGGAGGTTTCGCCGCCGCGATGACATCGTCGATCCGGAGAATCATCGAAGCAACCTCTACGGCCGATCCGATCGCATGCTCCTTCACTTTGACCGGTTCCAAGACTCCTTCTTTCATCATGTCAGTGATCTCCCCGGTGTAGACGTTGATACCACTCCAAAGTCCCTTCGCTTCGTGCGCAGCTCTGAGAGCCACGAGAATGTCAACTTGATCCAGGCCAGCGTTCTCTGAGAGGGTACGAGGGATAGCCTCCATCGCGTCAGCAAATGCTTCTACAGCGAGCTGTTCTCTGCCACCAATCTTGGTCGCATAGTCACGTATTCTCTTTGCCAGCTCGGTCTCTACAGCTCCGCCTCCAGCGACTATCTTGTTCTTCTTGACCACATCGATGACAACCGATAGAGCATCCTTGAGCGACCTCTCGGCCTCGTCGACCATGCGCTCCAGACCCGCACGGATCAGAATACTCACCGACTTTGGGTCCTTCGCGTCTTCAATGAATATCATTTTGTCGTCCCCAATCTTCCTTTCCTCGACAAGCCCTGCGTTCCCCAGATCGCTAGCGCGCAGATCCTCTAGGTTGGTGACAATTCTACCACCAGTCGCTCTCGACAACTTCTCGATGTCGGATTTCTTGATCCTTCTTGCGGCAAGAATTCCCTGCTTCGCCATGAAAGACTGAGCTATCTCATCAATTCCCTTCTGGCACAATACCACGTTAGCTCCGGCCTCGGCGACCTTGTCAACCATATCCTTCATCAACTTCGTCTCCTCATCCAGGAACGACTGCATCTGCTGTGGGTTGCTGATCTTGATTTCGGCACTAAATTCTGTCTTCTCGATCTCCATCGCAGTATCCAAGAGCGCTATCCTGGCTTTTTGCATACGCTTTGGCATTCCAGGATGAACGACTTCTTTGTCAATAATCACACCATTGACAAGTTCCGTGTCCATCAGGCTCTTCCCCTCCTTCTTAACGAGCTGAATATTATCGATATCGGCGACGAATGAGTCTCCCCTCTTCTCAATAATCTGGTTGACAGCTTGGACAGCAATCTTCGCAAAATGCTCGGTAGCGCCTCCAAGGCTCTTTCCGCGCATCGCTGTAATTGCGACCTTTCTCAGAGTCTCAGTGTCCTTGAGATCCACAGGTTTCGAGATCTCATTCAGAATCTCTCTCGCTCTTTCTCCAGCTTTCTTGTAGCCCGCATTGATCACTGTCGGATGGACTCCTTGGTCCAGCAAGAACTCTGCTCTCTTCAGAAGTTCACCGGCGAGAACTACGGATGTAGTAGTGCCATCTCCCACTTCATCGTCCTGAGTCTTGGCCACTTCTACGAGCATTTTAGCCGCTGGATGTTGTACATCTAACTCGTCTAGTACTGTAGCTCCGTCGCTCGTTATCGTCACATCTCCTAGGCTGTCTACCATCATCTTGTCCATCCCACGTGGACCCAGGGTGGTCTTCACAACTTCGGAGACAATACGTGCCGCGCTGATGTTGCCTCTCTGGGCATCCTTTCCCCTATTGCGCGATGACCCCTCTTTCAGAATAATGACTTGTTGATTTGCAAGATAAGACAAATCTGTTTCCGCTCAGTGGCGAAGCGGAAATATTTCGATAAAAACCTTATCTCAGATGATGGAGGGGGTTTCGGCTTATTCTTTCCAGATTCGCTTCACTGCGAGCCGGATATCTTCTGCTCTCACCGTTTTCCGCCCCGCATGGGTCGCAAGCTCCAGGGCCTCCTTTCCGACTCTCACAGCAACCTCTTCTACTACCTTCCGCAGTTCTTCCGCCGCATCATCGCCTATTCTACCCGCACCGCCCTTTTTTATGAGCCGATGCACTGCGGCGGTTGAAATTTCGGTTTCCGCCAACTATGCGACCGATTTTAGTTCCGAAAACTGTCTATTTAACAGTTAGTCGCGCCTAGGTGCGTTTTCGACGCCAAATATTTAAAAGTCCAGCGGGTGGCTCGCCGAGCCTCGGGAGTGTTAGAGTGGGTAAGGTTCGGATAGCCGCCGTCAAGAAAGTTTCCAGAGAGCTGATTGCACGCTATCCGGACAAGTTCACAACCAATTACGAGTCCAACAAGACAGTTCTTGCTGATCTGGTTGATGCGAAGACTAAGCGGCTAAGAAATCGCGTAGTCGGATACGTTACGCGATTGAAGATAGTTGAAGGTAGAAGGGCGGCCGCTCCAACCCAAATCTCCGAAGAATCTGACCGGGAATAGCACCGTCCGGCGGTCCAGTCGGGCTGTTGGAAGTAGACCCATCTGGAAAAGGCTTCGAAATCAATAATGGGAAGATTCCCATTCTACTTACCCTAAAGCGAATTCGAGAGCTCAAACCCCACGAAGAGACAGTAGCTACGGATCTTCGTGGAATAGTCACGACTCTTGAGCGAGACCCGATACTTCGCCATCCCATAATCGCGGACTCCGCTACGGGAGCTGTTTTGGACGGAACACATCGACTTGCAGCTCTCTCACAACTTGGGTGCAAGACGATTCCGACCGCCCTAATCGACTACCAGAGCCCATTGGTTAAAGTCGACCGCTGGTTTAGAGTAATCACAGGTGAGAAGCTGGGTGCTTTCATGAAACGAGTAAAGGACCGCACGACTCCTCTTTCTATTCCAGCTTCGCAATCCGACCCCAGCCTGCTTTCCCGATTGAATTACGCGACCCTTTGCAACCAGAGTGAATGCTTCACGTTTCGTTCAGGTATGCAAGGAGCCTTAGCAGCCTGCCGGAACGCCTTTGAAATTGAGGAGATCGCGAGGAACAACCATCTGAAAATATCCTACGTCGACAACGATGATCTCGCGGAACTTTCGAAGAACGCCTTCTTGATGTCGACCATTCGAGTCGAGAAGAGCGAGGTCGTTGAGAGCTGTGTTAGTCATAAGCTGTTTCCGCCGAAATCGACCCGTCACCTGATCCCGTCTAGGCCGCTTGGTCTTGGGGTTCCCCTGGCCTTGCTCAAGAACAAGAATCATGCAGAAGCGGAATCCGCATTCGTCCAACACATTCGCTCAAAACATATCAGGCAACTACCTGAAGGATCGAAGGTAGGGAGTAGAAGATATCTGGAGGAAGTGTTCCTATTTGAATGAAACCCAAACTCTCAACCAATACAGTTACACGGTCAAATTGATCGGAGTCCTTGCCACTGCTGCCGGGACCCGACAAGTGTCGCTAGATTCAGAAACCGAACTCTCTCTCACCGACGTTATTTCGAGCCTCCTCGCGCGAGTAGACAACCGTCAGTTCAAAGATCTACTCATAGACTCGGCAACGAACAATCCCCTTCCCAACGTTATCATGCTTCTAGACGAACAAGACTGTAACATATTCCAAGGCTTGCGAACGAAACTCGATTCGAAAACGGTAGTTACAATAATTCCCGTGGCGCACGGGGGCTAAACCTCAACAATCTCGCATTTCAACCGCCTGATAACATCGTCAGCCCTGTCAACCTTGACCTTGAGCGTATACAGCTGAGTGGGGGTTCTGAGCTTCAGCTTGACGAGGTCCTTAGAACGTTTGACTCGGCACTCATGCGCTGTTTCTGACAGCCCGACAAATTCGTCGGTGTTGGTAATTTCAGCCGGCATCGGTGGACAAGGTGGGAGCCGGGATCGTCCCACTTTAAACTATTGCGCCCGATCGAACAGTTGCTATCATTCGTGAAAAAGCTGTTCTGGACCGAACAGTGTTAAGCATTGATCAGCTCTAATATCACTAGCAAGAAAGAGTTTCGGAAGGCTCCGCAATGATTCGCATCGGAATAATCGGGAAAACAAACACCGGAAAAACAACCTTCTTCAACGCTGCAACCTCCAGCACTGGAGAAGTATCAACCTACCCCTTTACGACCAAGAAGCCCAGCACTGCCACGGGCCAGGTGCAAACGCTCTGTGTCTGCCGAGAACTAGATGTCACTGACAAACCAAGAAACTCAACATGCATAGACGGTTGGCGATTCATACCAATCGAAATCATCGACCTCCCAGGACTCATCAAAGGAGCCTTTGAAGGAAAAGGACTTGGAACTCAATTCTTGAACGTAGTCTCACAAGCCGACGCACTCCTACACGTAGTCGACGCTTCAGGTGGCATAGATGCAGAGGGAAAAATCACCCACCCAGGAATGGGAAACCCAGTCATCGATGTTTACGACATCGAGGAAGAATTGATCCTATGGTTCAAGGTAGCAGTTGACAGAGCACTTCAAAGAACCAAGAAAAAATCACTCAAGGCAGGATCATTCGACAAACCAATATCAAGGGAAATGGCAGGCATCGGAGTTAAGCCAGAACATGTCTCCAAAGCTCTCGAACAGACAGACCTGTCCAAGAAACATCCCAAGGAGTGGACAGACTCAAACTCTCGAGAGTTCTCAGGGGCCCTTCGAACAATCTCGAAACCCACTGTGATTATCGCCAACAAAATGGACTTGGCCTATTCCGAAAGGAATTTCGAGAAGCTCCGCGAAGAATTCAAATCACAACTAGTCATACCCGTTTGCAGCGAGGCAGAAGTTGCGCTGAAGAGGGCTGAGAAGAAAGGATTCATCCACTATGTTCCTGGGGAAGAGACTTTCAAAGTCCCCGACGAATCTCGATTGACTAAAGATCAGGCCTGGGCTCTCGCATATGTTCAGCAGAAGGTCATGACGAAATGGATGAGAACTGGAGTCCAGTTCGCGCTCAACTCAGCCATCTTCAAACTCCTTGGAATGAACGCCGTTTATCCCGTCGAAGACCCTAAGACATTGTCGGACCATCGAGGAAACATTCTACCCGATGCATATCTGGTACCTCCGGGTTACGTTGCGAAGGACTTGGCGAGGGAAATACATTCCGAACTCGCAACGAAGATGCTTCATGCCATTGACGCTCGAAACGGCCTTCGCCTACCGCAAGACTACCAGCTTAGAGACCGGGATGTAATTTCGATCGTAACTGCAGCGCGTAAGAAGTAACTCATTTCACTCTATTCCTTTAGGAATAATCAATGGAAACGTTAATAATGGAAATTCCCGCCATGCCTACAAGGATCATTCTGAGATTGAGAACGATATGGGCTTAAGAGTCAACCAATTATTCCAAGTACCGATCGAAGAACAAGACCTCGAAATCGTCGAAAGGAAAGGAGTCGGACACCCTGACCACATCTGCGACGCAATAATGAACGAGGTCTCAGTCGCACTCTCCAAGGAATATCTGAAACGATACGGGCACGTGATGCATCACAACATCGACAAAGCTCTGCTCGCCGCCGGCGAAGTAAAAACCCGCTTCGGAGGCGGGGAAGTCAAACGGCCTATGCTGATGGTCTTCGGGGACCGAGCCACTTACGACGTTGATGGCGATCCGTTTCCCGTTGACGAGCTGGCGGTAAACACAGCCAAGAAATGGCTGAAAAACCACCTTCGATTTGTCGACCCTGAGAAACACGTGAGATACCAAGTCGAGCTGAAAAAAGGCTCCCAGGCTCTGACAGATATTTTCAAGAGGAAAGGCAAATACTACGGCGCCAACGACACTTCAGCCGCGGTAGGATACGCGCCCCTAACAATCACAGAACGAATGGTTCTACAAACGGAACACTACATCAACTCACCGAGTTTCAAGAAGGAATTTCCCGAGACGGGAGAAGATGTCAAGATAATGGGAGCTCGGGAAGGAAAGGAACTTAACCTTACTGTCGCACTCGCATTCGTGGACAAACTCATCGAGAACGAGAACCAGTACTTCAAACGCAAAGCGGAGATTACGGAAGATGTCAACCGCTTCGTGAGAGACAGAGCCAAACTCGATTCCGTCAACGTCAACATCAACACTCTAGACAAACGTGGCCGTGGCATTGGAGGGATCTATCTTACAGTGTTGGGAACTTCCGCGGATGACGGTGACGGAGGACAAGTCGGGCGAGGAAACAGACCGAACGGTCTCATACCCCTAAACAGACCGACCTGCTCAGAGGCTGCAGCTGGCAAGAACCCGGTCAGCCATGTAGGAAAAATCTACAATCTCCTAACATACGAAATAGCAAATCACGTATACCAAAAAGTCCCCGGAATCAAAGAAGTCTACGTTTGGCTGCTGAGCCAAATAGGCCGCCCGATAAACGAGCCAAAGGTCGCAGGGATTGAGCTGATCCTTGACAGAGGCGGCGACTTCAAGTCAGCGTCGAAACAAGCAACGGAGATTATCAAGTCAGAACTCAACGGAATCAATGATTTCACGAAACGTCTAACGGAAGGCAAAGTATCGGTCTGCTAAAGTACTCGGACATCTCAGGCTGGGCCTGGGCATGAGCCGAGCACCTCGTAGCATACCAGGAATTCTCACAACAATTGCGATTGCTCTCGTAATATTGACTTACGCTTTCTCGTTCGTTATCACAGTTGCGGCGATAATTGCGACCCAACTTGGGTCTAGCCTTCTTGGCCTCAACGGATTTCTCCCGCTGGAAATATTCCTGATACTCATCCCAGGAGTCCTGCCAGCCAACGGTCTAGGATTGGTACTAGCATTCATGCTCATCTTCGCCCTTTGTTTTTGGGCTGCCGCCAAGGACCGCGGTGGATTCATCAAGAGCTTGGCCGGGTTGACCAGAAAGTCCAAACCCACGACCACGCCAAACTGGCTTGTGGTCATGCCCCTCATCTCATCGTTCCTCTTGGTGCTAACCGTAATCCTAACGATCTCGTTGAACTCTGCCGGGGTCCCTGTCGGAAATATTCCCCAAAACAACCCTGCTGAACTGTTCGCAAGTGTCACTTTCGCACCTGTCGCTGAAGAAATAGGTTTCAGAATCACGCCTATCGGTCTGGTCGTTGTGATCAGAACACTTCTTCCATTGCATCGAGGCCGTGGATTGCGAAGCGCAGGGTTCGCGACGGTTATGCGGAGGATTTTGATTGCCCTCATCTCACCGGATAGAGCAAAGGAAGCCGCTGGCCTACCAAGTATCGGGACACGCGGGTGGCGTGGAATTCATTGGGTCGAGTGGATTCTTCTTGTGGGGTCATCTGCGTGGTTCGGACTCCTTCACTCCTTGTCAGGCGCGGGGTGGGGTCCTGGGAAGGCGATCCCTGCGGGCCTAACAGGCCTCGCGCTGGGAATAGTCTATTTGTGGTATGGCGCGTACGCCAACATTCTCTTGCACTGGTTC
>VBBB01000134.1:0-1411 GCA_005882955.1 Candidatus Bathyarchaeota archaeon
CTGGGGATTGCTGGCACCAAGGCAATTTTGATCGCCATGTTCTATCAACATTTGAGATATGAGCCGAAGTCCCTTTCAGCATGGGTCATAATAGGTCTCGTAATCGCGTCCCTTCTGATGGGTCTCAGCTTTGTGCAACTTCACGTTGGTCACTAATCCTCGATTCAACGCGACAGAGGCGAGCGACAGATGAAAGGATTCATGAGAGCGCAGAATTGGTTCTAGGAACCAACGACTCCTATTCCTCTTCTCTGATCAGGATTTCTTTCATAGGGGGGCTCACAGTTCTCGCGTTTTTGCTCTTCTATCAGTGGGTGATTTCCAACTATCCAATTGGGACCGGAAGAATTGAGCTGATACGGCAAACTGCTTACGTAGTTCTCGCTTTGATACTAGCTGGAGTCAGCTTGGTTCTGGCGGCAGTCACTCGTTACCTCATGCGGAGCCCAAGGGAGAAAGGCACGAAAAATTCCCCTCTAACGGGTGTGTTGATTTCTCTAGCCCTCAACGACAAGCGTTCGTTCCACGCATTCATTGTGGCCTCTCTATTCTACGGAGTATTCTTCGCGTTCGTTTCCAGTTTCCTAGTGTACCAACCATCTGGGCGATTCTCGGAAACTTACGGAGTTAACACCCCCTCGATGCTACCGGTGATTTGTTGCGGCCCACTCGGACAAATGCCTCAATTCGTGGTCTACCTGACTCAGCAATTCGCGATCTTGATCGTCCCAGTGAACGTGATTCTTCTCATCGCAGTGTCATGGCTCGTAGGCCTGAACGTGTCAATCGCTACGTACTCGTACACGAATGAGTCGCCTAGTGTTCGAGGTAAGTGGTTTGGTGGGCTCGGCGCGATTGTCGGGCTGTTTAGTGTATGTCCAACTTGTGCTGGATTCTTTCTTCTGACGATGCTTGGTCTGGCTGGGGCAGTCACATTCGCGCTGACGCTTGTCTCTCTTCAGGTCGTGTTTCTCGCCGTAGGAATTCCCTTGCTTCTGCTAACTCCAATAATTACCGCTCGGAAGCTCCCTCAGAGTCGGGCGACCTCATGCGATTTACTTGGTGACGAACATACGGCCCGCGAATGACCTTCCAAATTCGTCGACCGTCCGGTTTGGGTCACTGAAAACTCTGTCATACGATTCTCAAGTGAGACGGCGCCAGCTCTTGAGAGGGCGAAGGCGTCATGAGTTTTCGCAGACTTGGTCTCGCCTTGCTCTAAGGACAAGGCTCGAGATGACAAAGAAAGAATTTGGACTCACGCATTGATGACTAGTTAGTCTGCCTGCCTAGCCTAACTGACGATTATTTCTCCATGCATGAACGTGTGCACTGTGCAGTAATAGTAGTAGGTCCCAGCCGTGTCGAAGGTTACCGGGGTACTCGCGCCAGCGCCCGCGTTCATTATGCC
>VBBB01000134.1:1459-4668 GCA_005882955.1 Candidatus Bathyarchaeota archaeon
GCCCAGAGCGCTATTATGGGCTGAATCGCAACTGGTGGCGCTGTGGGGCGCTTGTCCCTTGTTTACCCATGCTACAGACGTATGAATCGCTATCGTTACATTGTGATTCGTGCTAGTATTGAAACCGCACTGTGAAGCGGTGCCACATGATGCACCGTTGTCGTAGATGTTAATCGTGGTCCCCGCTGCTTGCTGACCCTTTGGCTGGAACAGGATGTAAACTCCGGCACCTACTACGACAAGTACGACCAGGATTATTACGTATAGTACAGTTCGACTCTTAGGCTTGGCTGTTTCTGGTGGTTTCGCTGATTGTTCCATCTTTCCACTGAAAATCAGCTCGACCGGACCTTTTGCTATAAAGCTTGTTTTTGGCATCTACATACAGTTCGACAAGCGCTTTCTGTGTTGTCCACAACCGATTAAATAGCGGTGCAAGTGTTTGAAGATACGAGATTTACTAGGTCCGCGGAAATGAGAAAGTTTCAACCTTCGCTTGAAGCCTGGCGCGATCCCATCGAGAAAACTATCAACAAGACATTGAAGGCGAATTTTGACAAACGCGAAGCTAACCAGATCATCAAATACATGTTCAGAACTGGCGGGAAGCGTTGCCGCCCCCTCCTGGTTGTGCTTTCTGCTGAAGCTCTGGGAGGGAAACCAGAGGAAGCCCTTGAGGCTGCCGCCGCTGTCGAAATAATTCACGCTGCAACGCTGGTCTTCGATGATATGATCGACAAGGATCAAGTTCGTAGAGGTGCGCCCACTATCCATATGGCGTTCAGCAACGAGAAAGCGTTGACATCTGGTTTGTTTCTTGCTTCGAAGGGGGTTCAGCTTCTGTCTAACTACAAGAACCCCGAAGTAATGAGAATGATAGGAACGACTTTGGTCGATATCAGCAAGGGAGAACTTCTCGACATTCTTGGCGATTTCAACGCGAGCGTGAGTGAATGTATCGCTATTGCGGACTTGAAGACAGCGTCGTTGTTCGGGACGGCGGCAGGAATAGGAGCCGCCATTGCTGGTATTAACGGGCGGGATCTGGTCGGTGTTCAGAAGTTCGGGAGATCATCTGGGATGGCTTTTCAGATCCAGGACGATATTCTCGACTTTACGGATGGGTCCGAAGAACCGGTCTTGAAAGCGCCGAACATCGTTACCTCGCACTGCCTTCACGAGGCACCGCGTCCCAGCAGTAATATTGAGCTGTTGAACTCGAATCGTAAGACTTCGAATCGAGAGGTCCTGAAGATACTCAGGAAGGCAGGGTCGCTCGAATTCGCGAGATCTAAGGCCAAGGAATATGCTGGTAACGCGAAGGAATCGCTTGACAAAGTCAAGAGTCTTGAAGATCGAAAGATTCTGGACGATTACGCCGATTATCTCTGGAAAAGAACAGAATAGCCCCGAAGCTACTCTCTAATTCAAACGTTTATAATGAGTCAGACCCGGGTTTCCAAAAATAGGCGGAGTCAGCAACAACCGTGGTCTCCCAAGGGATACCCGAGGAAACTGGCTACATCATCTTCCTCTTCGTTGCGACATTGGCGCTCGTTATCACTTTAAGACTGGTGATCAGTCCGCGGGATCCAAGACCCACTCCCGAAAAGAGGGCGCCCTTTGAGTCCGGCCAGATTGCCTCTGGTCCAGGAAGAACGCGATTCATCATTCAGTACTATCCCTACATCTTGATGTTCGTAGTCTACGACGTTATTGCAATGTTCCTATTTGCTTGGGCTTTGGATCTTAGATCTTTGGGAGCAACCGGAACCGTTCCGATCTTGACTTTCATGGTAGTGGCGCTTGTTCCGTTAGCCTACGCGTTGCATCTAGCGGGCCAACGGGAGAACTGGTAGGAAACGCTTGCCTGACCCGATTAGCCAGATCATCCAGCTGGTAACCAGCACCTACTTCCTCGAGATCGTAGTCTTTCCTGGTTTAATATCGATAGCCATTCTCGGAGCCTTCTTCACATGGTTCGAGAGAAAACTGACAGCGAGAGTTCAACTAAGAATTGGTCCGTTGTACTCGAGCCCGGTCGGAGGGATTCTTCAGGGGTTCGCTGACATCATCAAACTCCTCTTCAAAGAATTAATCATCCCAGAAGGAGCGGATCGATTCTTCTTCATCATGTCTCCTGTGACAGCGCTGATAATCGGCGCAGCCCTCCTGGGACTAATCCCATTCGCTCCAGGGGTCCAGATCGCGAACGTGGACGTGGGTCTCCCGGCGTTCCTCGCGATCTTAACTCTTTCACCAACGCTAGTGCTTCTGGCCGGTTGGAGCGCAAACAGTAAGTTTCCATTCATTGGCGGTCTCAGAGCGCTGTTTCAACAGACGGCATACGAAATCCCGCTATGGCTGTCTGCATTAGGAGTCGTCATGATAACTGGGACCCTGAACTTGACCGGGATCGTCCAATTTCAGCAGAACAACTGATGGCTCATTCTCCCGCAGGCTTTGGGAGCCCTTCTCTTCATCGTAACCTCGACCGCGGAGATGGAACGCTTGCCATTCGATCTCCCCGAAGCAGAGTCAGAGATCATGATGGGCTGGCAAGCCGAATATCCGGGGCCATTATTCATGCTGGTCCAGGGTCCCGCGTTCATCAAACTGTACGCTTTCGCCGCTCTCTTCTCGACATTATACCTCGGCGGATACTTGGGACCTGCGATCATTCCTCCGATAGTCTGGTTTTTCCTAAAGACAATCGTGTCAACATTTCCGCGCGTCCGTCTCGACCAATTATTGCGCCAGGGATGGACCACCCTGCTGACGCTTTCCATCGTGAATATTGTAATCGCATATTTCATCGTCGTTGGAGTACCTGCGATCTGACGACAGATGACGGATCTGACTTTCCTAGCTCTAGCAACCGTGACCGTGGCGAGCGCCATCCTTGCGCTTGAGGCCAGAGATCTGGTCTATGGCGCAGCTGCCCTAGGAATCTCGTTTCTCGGCATAGCCGGACTCTTTTTCCTTCTTGACGCTTCATACACTGGAGTGTTCCAGATTGCTGTGTATATCGGAGCAGTGGTCGTTCTAATATTGTTCACAGTTATGCTAGTTGGGCCCCAGCTCGGTGAGCCTCCACTGGAACTAAAGAGACTCTCATTACTTGTAGCACTCTTGATATCGTTACTGCTCGGAACAGCAGGGTCTTTGACTAGCGCTGCTGCTTTTCGTGGACCAGACAACTGCAGTGC
>VBBB01000082.1:0-200 GCA_005882955.1 Candidatus Bathyarchaeota archaeon
GAATATGCGACATAACTCGGAGCACGAGCCCCGCCGAGGAGGAACACCATGGGCACAACTAGCAGGGGAGATCCTGCTAGGGCTATTCCAAGAGCCCCTCCCGCAACCAGCATGAGTTCCTTCGCTATTGTTGACCCTGGATTCCGAGTGGCAGCCCATCGACCGAGAAGGATCGCAAAGATTGCGCTTCCCAGAGACTG
>VBBB01000082.1:229-7631 GCA_005882955.1 Candidatus Bathyarchaeota archaeon
GCTGATCTTCAAGGAATAATGGAAGGAATGACGGTGACGTAATGCTGAAGGCTGCTGCTCCGCCGAAAAGGAATGCAAGAATCGTCAGCTCTCGTGAAGACCTTGGTAGCTCCAACAATGGAGCCTTCGAATCCACCTCCCTCGGTGGCTGACGCTTTAGCGGGAAGAGGATGATAGTAGAAACGGTCCAGAGTGCTAATGTAAACCAGAATAGATCCCGGATACTCAACCAGGTCAGGAGTAGGCTTCCGACGCCGGGGGAGAGGACTAGACCCAGTGGGAATGCGGAGTAGACCGCTCCAAACGCTGATGACATACGCTTCTGATCGCCCAGTGCGCTGATGAACGCGTTCATCGCGGGCACGTTGAAGGCTGACAGTTGAAGGATGATCAGCCCTGGAATAACGTCGGACCAGGCTCGTGAAAAGTAGAAGAGGATAGGGACAGGGATGCTCATCGCCCATCCAATGATGAGCAGGGTTCTGTTGTCGTACTTGTTTGCTAGGATTCCTCCGGGGATCATCGAGATGGCGGCTGCGAAGAAGCCGATGGAGGAGACGAGGCCGACCTGTTCCGGGTTAGCGTTGAGCTGAGTAAGATATAGGGACCAGACATAGTTGTAAATTCCCAGACCGAACGTCCAAAGGAAGAGAGAGAAGAAAAGGAGGCGCAGATCGCGCGGGAGACTCCGGCTCCAGGAAAGGATGCCTATCCATCTCATCATCTGAGGTGCGACCAACCATCTTCCTACTGCGGAGTGAAGAGAGCTTCCGATAGACTGAGGTGAATTAAGCTACGCTTATCCGCGTGTTCCTCTTAGTAGTTCTTGACCCTAGCAGCCAGGCTGCTTTGACGCTTGCTTTAGAGCCGTGATAGTTTTCTTCAGATAATATGGAGCCTCTCGGGGATCGTCTAGATGCTCAGCGACTGTTCTGACCAGCGCGCTGCCGACAATGGCTCCATCTGCCCCCGCGCGTAACAGCGATGAAACGTGCTGGGGCTGACTGATCCCGAACCCTGCGGAAATTGGAATCACGCCTTTTGCAAGTGATTTTACTTTCTTGACCGTTTCCAGCGCTTGGGGACTGAGCGTGTCACGTGGGCCCGTAACTCCGTACAGAGAGACGAGATAGACGAATCCCCTCGACTTTTCAAGAATACCTGCTAGTCTCTTTTCCGACGTGTTCGGTGCCGCTAGGAGGATGCTGTCAATGTTGTGTTTGAGAGCCGTGTCACGGAATCTGTCGCCTTCCTCCATCGGTAGGTCTGGAACAACGACGCCGTTAACACCGTTGTCACTGGCATTCTTCATGAACTGCTCAATGCCCATTGCGAGAATAGGATTGTAGTAAGTCAGGATCACGAAAGGTGTTGTATACTGTGATGAGAGTTCTCCGACCGTATCGATAATCTTCCTGGGGGTGGCTCCTGCGGACAAGGCTCGCGTGCCTGCCGCCTGTATAACTGGTCCGTCTGCGACAGGGTCGGAGAAGGGGATCCCTACCTCGAGAATATCAGCTCCACCTTCGATCAATGAAACTGAGTTTGCCATGAAGGCTTTCGGGTCTGGATCGTGACCCATGAGATAGGCAACTATTACTCCTTCAGCACGGTTGCCTAGTTCGCGAAATTTCTTTCCAATAGGGTCGTCACTGCGGGAATTGTTTTGCAATCCTGTCCACGTCCTTGTCTCCTCGGCCAGAGAGGTTTACGATGATCGAGTCTTCTTTTTCGAGCGTCTTCGCCAGCTTTGTCGCGTAGCTGATAGCGTGAGCAGGTTCCAATGCTGGCATTATTCCCTCCAGTTGTGAGAGCTGATTGAAAGCATGCAACGCGTCCATGTCGGTCTGCGTAACGTATTTCGTCCGTCCTATGCTCATCAGGTAGGAGTGTTCTGGTCCAACCGCTGGATAGTCAAGCCCGGCCGAGATGCTCTCCGTGGACTCGATCTGACCCTCCGCATTCTGCAACACGTAGGTCATCATTCCATGAAGGACTCCTTCTCTGCCCGCGACGAGCGGTGCAGCATGCTTCCCCCGCGACATATCGTGTCCACCGGCTTCGACACCGTACAGATTCACGTCCGCGTCATTGAGGAATCCGTGGAATATGCCGATCGAGTTGCTTCCCCCGCCAACGCAAGCAACAACACTCCTTGGCAGCTTGCCTTCCTGTTTCAGAATTTGTCGTCGGGCCTCTTTGCCGATGACGCTCTGGAAGTCGCGGACCATGGTCGGGTATGGATGTGGGCCTACTACAGACCCTAGGAGGTAGTAGGTGTCTTCGACGTTGGTGACCCAATCCCTCAACGCTTCGTTTATGGCGTCCTTGAGGGTCTTGGAACCTGAGTCGACGGGATGCACTCTGGCTCCGAGCATTTTCATTCTGTAGACGTTGAGCCTCTGTCGCTCCATGTCCTCGCTGCCCATGTAGATCTCGGCCGCCAAACCGAGAGCTACGCAGGCCATTGCAGTCGCGACTCCATGCTGTCCCGCTCCAGTCTCGGCGATGACCCTACGCTTTCCCATCTTCTTTGCGAGTAATGCTTGTCCGAGAGTATTGTTGATCTTATGAGCGCCACCGTGCAAGAGATCTTCTCTCTTCAGATAGATCTTGGCTCCTCCAGCGTTATCGGTCAGCCGGCCGGCGAAATATATTGGGGTTGGTCTTCCGGCGTAATGTTCTAGCCAGTTCGCCAGCTCCTTCTTGAATGATGGATCTCTGGAAAAGTGTCTATAGGCATCTGCCAGTGTTTTCAGCGGTTCCATCAGGGTTTCAGGCACGTATTGTCCTCCATATTTTCCAAACTTGCCAGCCCCGTCTGCTGAGCCCAACCTTGTGAGACTTTTCAAGCGCTGACCAGTTCCCGCACTTTCGACTCCACGTCAGACGACTTCATAATCGACGTCCCAACGAGGAACGCTGATGCCCCGGCACTTTTCAATCGCACAATGTCTCTCGGATTTTCTATACCGCTCTCGGACACGACCGGGCGATCAACATGACCATTCATCGCAAGGACCCTTTCCGTCGTCGACAGATCCAGTTGGAATGTGGAAAGGTTTCTGTTGTTGATTCCGTACAAGTCTGGCTTGTGTTCGGGAAGCTTCCTAAACTCTTCTGGGCTATTTGCTTCTAGAAGAACCTCAAGTCCGAGCCTGCTCGCTTCTCGTACTAGTCTGTCGAGTGGCTCTTCACTTAATCGTCTACTGAATAGTTCACTGATCAACACGACCGCGCTGGCCCCGGATCTAGCCGCGGCCTGGATTTGTACGAGTGACACAATGATGTCCTTCATTACTAGTGGGACGTTGACTTCTCGGCTTAGGCTTGCGAGCGTGTCCAAATTTCCTTGAAAGTCGTCAGGGTCTGTGAGGACCGAGATGGCACAGGCCCCGCCCTTCAACATCGCCGTCGCAATCCTGAGTGGGTCGCCGTGTTCCCTTATTTTTCCAGCTGAGGGAGAGGCGAACTTTACTTCCGTGATTACCGGCGTACCTTCAACTTTCTGAATGGTTTCTGCGAGGCCTTTGCCAGATTGCTCTCCTCTCTGGACATCGTTGTAGTAGCCGCGTCCGACCCTCTCCCTTGCTTTTAGAGCCAGATCTGCAATGTAGTCGACCATCGACTCTCATGCCATGATTTCTAGTCGCTCAGGATTCCCGCCGGACAGCTCGATTAGCTGACGTAGGATCCGAAGTCCTTTTCCGTTCTCAACAGCATTGAGGGCCAGTTCGACGCCCTTCCTCATATCTTCGGCTGCTTCGCAGAGGACCAGCCCGGCGGCGGCGTTTGCCGCAACGATCTGGACCCTAGGATCATCTCTTCCTAAATTACCAGAAAGGATTCTGGCTGTAAGCCGAGCGTTCTGCTCAGGGTCTCCACCTGCCAGCATTTCTGGAGTGGTCTCGTTTAGGCCGAGGTCTTCAGGTGAGATTTCTTCTCTGAGTGTTTTCCCGTTCTGCTGTTTGACGATGAAAGTCTTGCCCGTTAGAGAAATCTCGTCAACCCCATCAACCCCGTAAACCGTCATGACAGATTTTGCTCCCAAGTTGTGGGCGGCGACACACATCGGTTCCAAGAGTTCGCTGTCGTAGACTCCGATGAGCTGAGCGTTTGCCCCTGACGGGTTGGTCAGCGGGCCTAGAATGTTGAAGACTGTCCGTACTCCTATCTCCCGTCTTATCGAGGCTACGTTCTTCATAGCAGGATGGAAATTGGGTGCGAACATGAATCCGATGCCGATCTCTTCAATCGCCTTCTCTACAAGCGCAGGCTCGACCTCCAGTCTAACGCCGAGCTGCTCTAGGACGTCTGCGCTACCACAACGGCTCGTAAAAGAACGGTTGCCATGCTTTGCAACCCTAACTCCGGCTGCAGCTATTACAAAAGCCGCGGTCGTGCTTACGTTGAAGGTCTTAGTCCTGTCTCCGCCAGTACCACAAGTATCTAGTAAGTAGCCATCAACCTTCGGGTTTACTGTTCTACCGAAGCTTCTCATCACTCGTGCTATCGCGGTGATCTCGTCAACCGTCTCGCCCTTCTTCTTCAACCCGATCAGGAACGCGGAGATTTGCGAAGGCGTAGCTTGTCCAGTCATGATATCCATCATTGCAGACTCTGCCTGTTCGGGCGTTAGGTCGTGGTTTTCGAGAAGAACCGGAATATACTCTCTAATCATCCCCGACTAAGCCTCCAGGAAATTTGCGATCATACGATGACCCTGCACTGTGAGGATCGACTCCGGGTGGAACTGGACCCCTTCAATCGGAAATTCTCGGTGTCGCACCGCCATTACTTCTTGATCGTCCTCGGATCGTGCTGACACTTCGAGACTGTCTGGAAGGGTTCTGGGATCAGCGACGAGAGAATGGTATCTTGTAGCTTCGAATGGGTTCTCTAGTCCACGAAAAATTCCCTTCCCATCATGTCTTATCGAGCTGGTTTTGCCGTGGCGAAGTCTCTTCGCCCTCACTATCTTTCCTCCGAAAGAATGAACGATCCCTTGATGACCGAGACATACCCCTAGGGTCGGAGTTTCGATGCTTACCTTCCGGAGGACCTCCGTACAGATGCCCAAGTATCGAGGGTCTGCTGGCGTTCCGGGACCAGGAGAGATGATGATCTTGTCCGGGTCAAGCCTCCGAACCGCCGCTATATTCAGTTCATCGTTCCGTTTCACAACTACTTCGTCAGCGATCTCTCCTGCGTACTGGGCTAGGTTGTAGACGAAGCTGTCGTAATTGTCCAGAATGAGCACTTTCAAACCTGGTTCCTCTGTGCTTGGTCCATAGCCGTGAAGAGTGCCGCGGTCTTTCTCTCAGACTCGATCCATTCCCTGTCAGGAACAGAGTCCGCTACTATTCCCGCGCCGGACTGTAGGTAGCAGTAGCCGTGCTGCGCGAAGAGCGTCCTGATAGTTATCGCGAAATCCGCGTTTCCGTTAGATGAGAAGTAGCCAACGGCTCCAGCATATGGTCCACGAGCACCGACCTCCAGCTCTTCTATGATCTGCATTGCTCTCACCTTCGGTGCTCCCGTTACAGTTCCGGCCGGAAATACTGCCTTGAACACCTCTGTCCCAGTTGCCCCTCGTTGTAGACGTCCGCTGACTCTCGAAACGATGTGTTGGACGTGGCTATAGTTCTGGATCTTCATGAACTCGGGGACCTGGACTGTCCCGTAATCGCAGACTCTTCCAATGTCATTCCTTGCGAGGTCCACCAGCATAACATGTTCCGCTCTCTCTTTCTCGTCTTGCAATAATTCCGCGGCCAAAGCCTTATTCCTAGCTGGATCACTTGTGAACGGCCGTGTTCCGGCGATGGGAAAGGTCTCGACTGTTCTTCGAGTCTTCCTGACGAGCATTTCAGGACTGGATCCGACTACCTCCCTATCTCCGAACTTGAGATAGTACATGTACGGAGACGGGTTGACCTTTCTCAGCGCCCGGTAGAAGCGGAGTAGGGCGCCTTTGAAGGGAATCTTGTATCTCCTAGAGAGAACTACCTGGAAAACGTCGCCTGACTGAATGTACTCCTTCGCCCGTCCAACTCGCTCGCAAAACTCCTCTTGGCTTAGGTTCGACTTGGGCTCGCCAAAGACAACCTGGCTTTCATGTCCAGACTCTTTGACTAGGTTCCTTACTCGGTCGATTCTGTTTTCATCTCGGCAGAAATAGTACAATCTGCCTTTGACGTGGTCGAAGACGATGCCGTCTTCGAATAGTCCGAACTCGGCATCGGGGAATGCCGCGCGTTTCTGGCCGACGCGCGGAATTTTTTCGAGAGACCGGACGAGGTCGTAGGATACGTATCCGACCAGGCCCCCAGAATATCTCTCGCCGGTCTTTCCCTCCTTCGCGTGAGTATTCAAATTCTCGAGATATGATAGTGGTGCTTTGCAGGCTTCGATCCGGCGTTCCGAGTTAGGCCGATCTAACAGTTCAACGTGTTGATTGTTTATCCGGACGGTCTTTTGCGGGTCAAATCCTAGGAATGTGTACCTCGCGAGTCGACGTGGGCCTTCGACTGATTCTAGAATGAACCCTGTCTCTGACTTGTCTAGAATGGAGGAGAAGATTTCGATTGGCCGCTTGCTAGTCGCGATCGGAAAATAGCAGAGCTTTGACGACCGTGTCGTCGAGAGCTCTTGTCCAAATGCTATACCCCATGGGACTCGCCGCGCTTCCTAACATGTAAGTCGCATTTATAGCTTGCGTGACCACTTATGTACATTAGACCGCAGAGTTCTCTCGACGTCTGACACGTCCGATTGCTGCATTCCGACCAGTTGCATGCACGTTTCGATGAATTCCCTACGAACTACTAGAGAGTAAGGGTTCAACCTCTGAATCTCGACAATCGTGCCCCAGTTATCCAAGAGACCCTCAATCCTGTCTAGAGTTCCAGCGATTGAGCTTGTCTTGAGCTCACCATCCCAATCCCTCAGTGCCACCCCTAGAGAAAGAAGGGCGAAATGATGCATGGCTTGTACGTATCCCATGACTCTGTCATGATTTTCGCTTGACATCAGATGGACTCTGGCACCGGCCTTTCTCAAGACTCGCGAGAAATTTCTCCATTGCGGGCCCGTCTTGAAGGGTATCGCAACAATGTTCTGTCCTTCTAAGTGATCGATACCGGGGCCGAAGAGCGGATGGATACTCACATACTCTATTCCTGCCGGAAGTTTAGATGAAATTCGGTTGGCGATTCCGCTTTTGACCGACGACAAGTCTGTGAGCAATGCTCCTCCCCGCATGAATTGTGCGACTTCTGTCGAACTTTCTACAACTGATTCCATAGGAACTGCTACGACGACGATATCGGATGCTCTTGCATCTGATATTGAACCAGGATCCACCTCCAGCTCCTTCGCTATCTTTCGGGTTCGTTGAGTG
>VBBB01000135.1 GCA_005882955.1 Candidatus Bathyarchaeota archaeon
CGTCGCCGGGACGCGGGCGCCATCGCTCACGAGCGAGAGATGCGCCATGCTTCTCTAAACGCGCTTTGCTTTGAGACCAGTGTGAATATCATCACCAAGATAGAACCCAACAAATATGCGGCAACCACGTAATTGAAAATTGGAATTACAGCTCGAATGGCGAGCAGGTTGAAACTGGCGAGTGCCATGTCGGAGATGAGAAGAAGCCAAGAAAGTCTTTTCCAATGATTGACCCAGCGTTCAAACTCTGGATGAGTTGTCCGATAGTGGACTCTTACCTGAGTGGACTCGACCTCGATCCCACAAATCCTGCATTTGTGCCGGGGCAACCACAGCTTCACATCGTCCGAGGCGGTGGATCGAGACGGGACATTCGACCAACGAATACCACGCCTCAGTCCTAACCGAGCAAGAGCATGAGTAACAGGTTCTTTGAGAGCAAGTTGTCAAACGCTTGTTTCGGCTACCTTCGATGGCTGCCACGTCGGAACACAATCTTGCCAATACGGAGCTTCAGAATGCTGAAGTTGAAGACATCTCTGCACAGCCGTTTGAAGACGAACTGCTCGGCCTCATATGGAAATTCCTAGAATCACCGGGTAACGTTCTGCTGATTCAAGGGGCTCCTGGTACAGGAAAAACCACGCTTGCGCTTGAACTTCTCAGAAGAGTGAAAGGGACTCGTATCGGGCCTCGTGAAATCTCTGCCAACAAAGTGTACGTGTCGAGCCGAGTCTCACCAATAAAGTTCCGTCGACACTTCCCTGGAGTTCATGAGATCATTGATTCTATGTCGGGGAAGGGGCTTGCAGGCACATGGACAGAGAGTGAGGACAACGCTCGTCTGTCAGGAGCCACCGCGAATATTGTACATAGAATTCTCGCTCTGAAACGGGCGAAGCAGAAAGGAATCGTTGTCATAGATAGCTGGGAAGGAGCTGTACGGAACTTAGCCGAGGAAGAACGTCACTCGTTAGAGTCAGCAATCTTTTCCGAGCTAGACGACAGCAAGCTCAGTGCAGTACTTGTGAGCGAAGGTGAACCTGCTCCCAGTTTAACGTATCTTGCAGATGGAATCACCACACTGTCGATGTCTCGATTGGAAGGTAGGGTAGTCAGGAGTATGATGGTCGACAAGCTCCGAGGGTTTAGGCTGCGCAGACAGGGAGCACTCTTTACTCTTGACAGAGGCAGATTCACGCCCCTACCTAGGGTCGGATTTCATCTTGATGGTGACTTGTCGGAAACTCCTAGAGTTCCCGCGATTGTTCCTCACTCTGAAGCGGCATATTCGACAGGCAGCGAAGACCTTGACAAATTGCTGCAAGGTGGAATCAAGAAGGGTTCCTCTGTCCTGATAGATCTCAACAGCACAGTATCTCCCCGTGTCGGTATCATTCTCATGCATATCATAACAGCTAATTTCATCAACCAGGGTGGCTCCGCCTTCGTAGTTCCCTACAGCATATTCAACTCCCAGACCGTTGCCGACTCTATGAGGAGATACGTCGGAAACGACGCATTGAACGAGAGGGTCCGCATCGCAGAGTACAACCAGGGGCTTCCAGATGAAAAATGGCGGGTGAAGATGAAAGGCAAGATAGAGGAAGATATTCCAATCATCGACAGGTGCTGGAGCCAGCTTGGGGCCATCTCAACATCAAGAATGATGAAATTTGACTTCGACAAACTAGCACAGGTCTACGGTGAAGATATCGGGGTTCCAAGTCTCGGCGAAATTGGAGCCGGCATACGGGAGTCAGCAGCTTTCATGATGGCAGTACTCTCACGACCTACGATGATGAGAGAGGAACTTCAGAGAAGCGTCGACTATTACCTGAAAACGCAGACACTTGATGAATCTCTCCTCATCTATGGGGTCAAGCCGTTTAGCAACGTTCACGGTGTGGAATTCAGTTTTGAACGAGGCTATCCACGCCTATCCTTGATGGAAGTCGTCTGACCAATCCACCTAGGACCTGATGTAGCAAAGAACCTTTGCTAGTCGTAGCCTAGAACTCCATCTTAGCGCCGTGATTGATCCTATATTGTCCGCATTCGCAGTTGTCAAGGGGGGTATGGGAATCCCAATCTGCCTACTATCTCATAGAGGATCAGCAAGACCTCCATCTTCGAAGCATAGTTCCGTCCTAGCCACCTACGCCACGCTTTTCGCGTGGTAAACTGAAGCGCTTTGGACACACTCTTATCCATGATAGGATAACGCTCCTATCGATCGTCTATATCCGGCGATTTCAAGAATTATGATCAGGGCTTGTTCTGTTACGAATAATGAGAAGCTCAAGAGGGTCAAGGAGATTGAGATAGTCGTGCTGAACCATTTCGCATAATAGACTCTCAAACTATCAGAGTGCCAAGTATGCCTATAGCAGTAGAACATCCAGCCTAGGAACGTATGCTAAGAAGGGTCCCTTTGATGGGGTGACCGGGAGTCGAGAACACAAAGAGAAGACAAGGCTCAACCCTACGGTCCAGATAGAAACTACATCACGACACACGCAAACAAAACCATCCAACACGCTACAACAACCCGAGAGAGACCAAGCAAAACAGTCGAATTGGCTCCTGACAGTCGCGTGCAAACGCCTCGAAAACTGTCGGTCCTCAAGCTAATCCTCCCGGTACATGATAACACGTCAGCCTCCGGTGGTAGGGTCCTGAGGGTGCCTAGGAAGTCGCCTAGAAAACGCCTGAGGGTCCCGGTCGATGACAAAATCCGCGTGACGGTTACGAGGATGCGAACGTGGTCGTTGATGCGACCCTGTTAAGATCCGGCTAGCAGTAGACCGTCTAGAGAGAAATGGGTATGCTGGTGAGTCCCGTGACGCAGAAAAGTGATTGATTCTGGAATCCCGTGAGTACGAATAATGGATCGGCTGCTCTTAGGGTCGTCTGATGTTTGTTACTCGAAGCTTGAACTGCAGCGTCTTCCCGGCCATGGGATGATTGCCGCTCCTCCCGTAAGCCTTCTCGGGTGGAATAACGACCTCCTTCTCCTCGTTCACCTTCATACCCATTAACGCCTCGTCAAAGCCCTGAATGACTTTTCCCGTGCCTAAGATGACCATCAGAGGTCTGTACTCGCGTGCCGCGTTGTAGAGCCCTGCGCTCTTGGCCTCTTTCTCCATCGACGTGTCGAATATCTTTCCGCCAGGGAATTTTCCGATATAGTGGACTGAGACGGTATCTCCTTTCTGCGCTTTCAGTTCTAAGCTCATGATTCGTTCACTCACCAAGTTTGGTTTTGGGTCTAAATAGGTAACGGTGAGTTCCGTTGTCCGAAGACGGTTTTCTCGGTCTTCCGACCTAATTTATACGGAACCTAGGGCACATTCCACGGCATGATGGCTGAGAAGCAGACCCCGAAAGCTCGCTTCTCCACAAAGCTCCCGAATGGAGACTTCCTAGGAATCACCATATGGCCAGGAAAAACTGAACCATCAGCGGAGGTCGTTACGGTTCAGATCCGACATCCAACCGGCGATAACTGGGAGACTACCGCTCGAATCGCTCTCTATCGCACACCAGATGGCAGGTATTCCCTACTTCCGGAAAGGCCGGTAACAAAGTCTTCAGAAAAGACAGAAGCAGTAACCATAGGTGCAACGGATAGAGATTAAGAAAAATGTCGACGAGCGAGATAGTGTTGGAAGAGACCCCATACCTGAACCTCACAACGAGAGGTAGGAAGACAGGGCTGAAGCACGACGTTGAGCTCTGGTTCGCCTTCGAAGACGAAAAATTGTACTTTCTCGCACACGAATCCTCTCACTGGTGGAAGAACGTCGTCAAGACCCCGAGAGTCGAAGTGGAAGTTTCAGAGATTCTATTCGAGGGAACTGGCAGACTCGTCCCAGAAAAACTCGAACACACATTCGAGCTCTTTCGCCAGAAGTACGGAAGGCATCAGGTGGAAAGATGGTACGGCGGCGAGAGGTCAAAGAGGAAAGCGGTAGAGATTCAGCTCGGACGGGTCCTTGGTAAGAAGCCGAGCGGCAAAGGCAGTCTAATAGAGATAGCCATATAGCAAGTCCACATTACATGTCTGGGTCAGACAAGGTATGGCGTACGGTCTAGCTGAAGGGTTCAGAAAGACAGCAGTCCGGCTGGGTGGAAAGAAGAAGAGCCAGGCAGTTGTCATCGCAACTTTCGGCAACCACTTCACATTGAACGATGCGCTCGAAAAATTCCGGAAGGAAGGGCTGACGTTTGAGACAGAGAAAGGTCACATTGTCAAGATATTCTTAGACAAGAATACAAAAGAGAGAGCTGAACAGGTCCGAACCATCATACGGGAAAACTTCGGCTACGTCGAGCCTCTCTAGACGCATAAAACTAATCATCTAAGGCACTTCGTTTCGACGTTTCCTAGCGGAATGAAGACTCCCAAATTCGTTATGGTATCCTTCGATGTAGACAAGACCCTCTTCCGTCAGCCTGCGCTCACTCAGGCGGCTCGAGGTTTAGGGATCGGCAAGAAGTGGGATGCGATTGACGCGATGTATCATCGACAGCGGATAGCTCTGCGACAGTCTCTCTTGCAACAGTTTCAGCTTCTGGTCGGGATGAAACTCGTAGACGTTCTAGCTGAAGTCTCTAAGGTTCCTATGATCCAGAACATCCGAGAGTCCGTTGACAAGCTCCTGGGCCTCGGACTGTCAGTGATCCTCTGCACCGACAATCCGGACTTTCTCTGTCAGTATTTAGTGGAACAATTCGGATTCCGCGGATTCGTCTCGTCAAAAGTAGCCGTGAAGAACGGAGTAATCATAGATGACATCGAGCCTCTACCGGACAAGAGGCTCGGCATCAGAAAGTATTGCGCATGGATGAGCATTCCATTGAGCAAGACGGTTCATGTGGGAGATGGGCTCAACGATGTTCCCGTCTTTCGAGTAGTCGGCTATTCCATCGCGTTGAACACCAGCCTCGAGAAGATGAAGAGGGCGGCTACTCATCAAATGGAGACCGACGACCTTCTCGACGTTTACAAACACATTCAGTCCGTGATGTCCAGTACGAAGTCAGTAGATTAGACGGCTGCTGAGCGCGAGCCTTTTCCTGTCTGTCAAGAACGCGCATTCTTGGAGCCCCATCTTTCTCCCGAGATTGAGGGCCAGGTGTTGCAGACAGAACATGAGTTGAAGAGTTGCCAGAATGGGATCGCGCCTATCACTCTTCAGCAGATAGGCATGGAAACCATTCTTCGAGAGAACTCGAAACACTTCACTCGTCTTCTTGTCCGAACTCGGAGCTAAGAACAGATCTTGGAGTGAGAAAAGCTGGGAATGCCCAAGCTGCTCTGTATGCTGGAATTGAGCCGATAGCCCCAGAACCTCGTGAATCTTGAAAGCTGCATACATTGCAAGAGAGTAGCCCGTCCCGGATCCGACGAACAGGAACCCTCCTCGAGGATGGACCCGGGAGCGTCGAGCCCACCCAGCTGCTTGTCTTTCCATAATTGGTAGAGAATCGAGTTTTGGCAATCGACGGATCAGCGAGGCTACCGCAAGGAGGGAGGCCGAGAAACTCGCCGTGCCGGACGTGAGGATTCCTGGGCTTCTATAACGTAACTGAATCACGTCGTCGCATTCTTTCGCGAGAGGGCTCTCCGGGTTCGCGGTTATTGCAACGCGCTTCTTGGCTAGACCTCTGACTCTCTTAGCAAGCTGTATGTTCGTTCTGGTTTTGCCGCTGACTGATGTTATGAAGAGGGTCTTGTTCTTAGACACCTTCGCATGGAGCTGGAGCTCGTATGGGTCTGCCGCAACCGCCTGCATCTGGGATAGGTAGTGGGCGAGGAGCGAGCTTGCAAAGGAGTCTCCGGAGCCGGTGAAAATGATGCCCGAAGGGTCAAGGTTGCGAAAACGGTCATCTTTCCCGAGTTCGCGAGCGAATGCTGGAAGGTCCTCGACTTGGTTGTGGATTTCTTGCTCCATCGCATCTAGTGAGGATGTCTTATCCAGCGTTCTCTGTTGACTCTTGCCTATAGATACCACCAGAATAGGTCCATTTCTTCCCGCATTGCTTGCATTGGAGGTTGAATCCCGTCCGCCAACCGTCCGGGCTTCGTATCTCGCCGGTTATGGCGAGTTCTCCATGGCACGAGCAGCGTGGGACAGTCCTTGACAAGACGCTTTCGATGGCTCGTTGGCGGAATAAATGCAATTGGTGGTCTGACGCGTTGCTTTCGGAATTCGAGGAGAATTTCGCGGCGCGGCTTCAGTTATTCTTATATGCTTTGCCCCGTCATACGTAGACTATAGGTATTCGAATGGTCCGGTTGGATATTCGAAAACTGAGAGCGTGAAGAAAAAACGTCGTATAAGGTCATGGTGGCCTTCGGCGAACAGACCTACACTCTTCTTAGCGATGAGGCTAGAGCCCGTGGAATAACAATCCAGGAGCTTCTCCGTGCGGTCGTCATACCTGACTGGTTCAAGGTAAAGTACGAGCCCGTTCCGAGACAGAATCCTATCATTGAACGGAGGACGGGAGAGGAAGAGGCTGTAGTGCACTCGTTCTCAAACAAGCTCAGATACTAACTTCAAGCCATCCGAAATTCCTCTTTTTTCATTTGAGAGGAGTCACGGGTCTGATTGACTGTCACCGGTTGGTGGTCTAGGAATTTGTTTAAGTTGGGCCTAAGGTCAAAGTCGCCTCTCAAAGCGTTTTCTACGCCTTGCACACTCGTGACGGGACTTGCGCATCGGGTTGCGGGGTTTCTCAAACCGGCCTCGCCGAAATAGTTTTCGGGGTCGAAATTGTCGAATGGGACCTTTGTTCCGCCTGTCTTTCTCGGACTGGTTTCCTCGAATACTTCAACTCCCTGCCTCCAGCGACCCCGCGAGAAGCGGAGGAAATCAAAATACTCCTAGGA
>VBBB01000083.1:0-2222 GCA_005882955.1 Candidatus Bathyarchaeota archaeon
GAATGCCTTTGCGACAGCAGTTCCTACCCCTCCTGCGGCTCCGTAGATTACTGCGGCCTTCCCGTCTAACAACTTCAGACCGTGAATCTGATGAGGGGTTGTAACTGACATACCGGAGGGTGTCTTTGTATTAGCTGGTTAAGCGTTGCCGGGTCGCATGTGAGCCGGGTACGTCCCTGCTGAGAGTACTATCTCGAGGACGTTGTATGTCGGATCAAGCACAATAAGGGATTTGCGGCCAATTCTGGCTCAAATGGAACGGCTAAGTATTTGGGAAGGTAGATCCCATGTAGATCCCGTGAAGGCTCAACAAAAGGTCTACAATCTAAACAAGGGCGTAGAATCCCTGAGCAAGGAGGAACACGGTTTATTCTTCGATGCAATGCAGAGGCTCGGATTGCCAAACGAGGTGAAGCTAGCTGCGGTTGCGCTTTATCTGGACTTCAAGGGAAGGCCGATCGGCGAATACAACTCCGATCACAAGAATCTGGAGATCTTCCTAATTGCGTCAGTCTCACTCGCTGCAAAAGCCATGGGAGATCTAAGAACCGACCATGAATTTGAGTCTAAGATGTTTGTGGGCAGAGAGAAACTTGCCGATGCCGAGGAACGCATCATCAAATCATTCGGGGTCCAAGACAGCATCATACTTTTTCCGGATCTTGTTTCGCAGCTCACGAAAAGGCAGATTGAAAGCATGGCTGAGGGATTTGCCGAGCGCGGACTAGTAAGGAGCGACGAAAGAGAGGAACTGGTCCGTCGATCCTATGACTATCTTGATGCGGCGGTTGAAAAGGGTCTGGGCCCTAAAATGAGTTACAGGGGGAGAGCGGCGGGGGTGATGCTCAAAGCAGTTAGAGACCTAGGGCTACAAGTCTCAGAAATGGACATCGCAAGGGGGGCCGGGTTTGATAAGAGGTCGATGGCAACTAACGCATACGTCATAAACGCCCTGCTAAAGGATTCGAGTACCTAGGAAGTGAAACGAGAGATGGCGCGTGAATGGGCGCTTTGTGAGCCTCTCGTTCTGGGATGAGCCTTTCTACATCAGTCCAATCTGCGTCATCAGTCCGACCTGGTCGTAGAAGAGACGCTCTTCAGCAATCTCGCCTCTATTGTTCCAGGTGGCGACGGTGCAAAACTCCACATGGAAGCTCCTTCCCGTAGGCTGAATTATTTTACCGTCGGCTGTTTTCATCTGTCCTTTCATTGTTCCATAGAAATCGGCTATAGAGCAGGTGTGATTGCCTTGCTGGAATAGAATCTTGTAAGGTCGATTTATCAGATGGTTATCGGGAAAAGTCTTGAAGAATTCTACAGCCTCCAAATCATGGTTATTCCGTCCCCTCGTCGGTTCGGGCTGACCTGGCCAGTAGACAGCGACGTCCTCAGTATGACGCTTTCTGAAGGTCTCCCACAGTGGACTCTTGGGTCCCGCGTTCCAAGCGTCGTCTAGAGTCTGCATCAAGTTCGCCAGATTCTCTACAACTTGTGACATGGGAACACTTCTCAACGGCGTTCATTGTTTAAGAGTATCTTTTGCCATTGGTCTGTCCACTCTCAGGAGGCATGTCCGGTCTAAGGGATAAGCAATCTTCATGCCTTCTATGCGAGCCCACCTCGTCATCACGTGTTTTGTTCGAGTCTTCTCAGTCATAATGTGCTCCACCGGTATTCCTCGAACAGTTAACGCGTCCGCAACTAGCGACCGATGACACCGCCAAGGCAGCGCCTCCGCACACAGGACGGCAACTGTCTTTTCTTGGGATAAGATGATCAATCTCTCCAGCCCAGCTTCGAACTCGGCGGTCTGCATGTAATCAGCAAAGCCTCGAAAAGACAAGTTTCTCCAAGCCTTATTCTCTGAATCTACCTCCGGATGACGTAGTCCACCTAGCTCTTTCAAGTGAACATAGTCCATTCCTGATGTTCGTAGACTATCGGGAAGACTTTCCTGATTAAATTGCGGGTTTCGCTTTGAACGTGGAATCGTCCTCACATCGACCACCAACTCTACTCCATGAGCTTTCAGTAGTCTAATGAGACCTTCAAGTGTTCGCGTCGAGTGTCCTAAGGTCAGAATGGATGGAGTAGCCTCCGAGGATCTCATCGCGCTTCCTCTGACACAGCTTCTGCTCGTACTGTTTCTCCACCGCCTTAACAATATGACAGCGCCTGTCTTTTTCGGTGGGAAAAGAGATAGAATCTGGTTAGTAGCGTCT